>CALZJY010000008.1 GCA_945787925.1 uncultured Anaerosporobacter sp.
TGACATCGGATATACCGTTGCCCCTTCCTCTGTCGTTCCTATATTGGATTTCTTCACATATCCATAAATGACGTACATATCTGTCATCGCAAGTAAGGATACGTTCGTATCACCTTCTGAGGTGATTCTATAATTCTGTTCCGTCTCAAGGTCTAGGATCGTAAGTCCCTGGTTCTTCCTTATATTGCTCTTATCCTGCCAAGCAACGAAATGCCCCTTCGTGGATAATACTAGGGAAGACGTCGTAACATCATTTGAGATTACAGATAACTTCCTTGTATTGATGTTGTACGAATAGAGGCTGTTGTTCATCGAGAAATAGAATACCTTTTGCTCGCTTAAGTAGTAAAGACCATCCATCTCGCTTTCGATTACTCCATAAGGACGCTCGATCGGAATGAACATCTGCTCCTCGATTCGATCCTGTTCTGCAAGATATTGATACAGGATCATGCCGACCTTTCCTTCATAATCTCCTTCGCTGACATAGCCATATACGATGAAGTTGATATCCCCACTATTGTTCATATCAAGAATCTTGATATTGTAGCTGTCATACGCGGACGTATAGTAACGGTCGATTTGATCTTGATACGTGAGCACGGATACGATCTTGTTTTCCGTTAAGTCATAATACCAAAGCGTACCATGATCTACGAATGCTAACTTCGTATTATCGTCTGTGGAAACTGCTTGCGTTTCTTTCTCTTTGATCAGTCCTAGGTTGATATAGTTCTTTCCTGTTTCTACTGCTGCCTTTGGATCAAACGATGTAAAGTCATACAGTGCCTCCATGGAACGGTTCCATTTTAAAAGATATACGCGTGCTGCAGTATAGCGAACTCGGTAGAACTCCGTAACCACATACATCGTCTCTGGTTCAAGAATCTTTTCGTTTGGATCGGTAATGTCTACGATCTCACTCTCTGGCTTTTCAATCGTTCCTTTCACAAGGTACTTAAGCTGTACAGAAATCGTATCCGCATTGATTTCCTTGATCGTAGGAACCACCTCAGATACCATTTTGGGCTTCATCGTTCCCCAAGTAATCTTTTCCACGCTAGAATGCAGGTTTACATCTAACAAGGACTTTCCTGCCTTTGTTGCATCTAGCTCTAGATAACTCTTATAGGAAGGGAATTTCTCCTTATCAAATGTCGCTTGATGGAACTCCTCAATAAAGGAAAGCTTCTCTGTAAGATATGGTGTGTCGATCGGCTTAATACGGCTGAAATAGTGAATCTTCTTCGACGCATCCGTTACCAGGGTCACCTTTAAGGAATACTCTTTTCCTGCTTCTAAGTCCCCGGTAATCTTTAGCTTTGCAATCTTTCCTTCCTTATTGCTTTCTAAAGCACTGATGCTGTTCGTACAAAGCACCTCTCCCGTACTAACGTCAATGACCTCATAGCTTACCTTCTTCACCACTGTCTTCTTCTCACGGATTAAGAGGGAGATCGTATCTGTCGTATCTAGGGCCATTACAGTATCACGGAAGTTATTGACATTGATGGTTCCTGAATAGCCATATAACATGTTGACTTCTTTTTGATTCTCTAGCAGCATGCTTACCGTTGGGAAGGTGGATTCTCCAGCATCCACTGCCTTTTGTACCGAGTAGCTCTCTACACTCATATGGTCCGTAAAGAACCACACAGCACCACAAAACACTGCAAGTAATACCAGTATCTTTGTAAAATACTTCATCTCCAAAACCAAACCTTTCTATTCTATTTGTCCGTACTTTCCTTACGTTCTTCTAACAAACGATATAAGGTCGGGTGAATATTAAAATAGTCAAGAATTTGCGTCAGGCTAAGCTCACTCTGTCCCTTTTTCGTAATCTTCTTATGCTGTTTCTTTGGCTTGTCCGCCTCTTTTACGGCACGGATCAATATATTCTTAGGCGTATGCGTCATATCGATAAACTCTAGAATCTGTGTCTTGTATCCCCACTCTTCTAATAAGTTCGCACGAATCGCATCCGTAAATAATGCCGCACTTCTTTCTTTGATCAATCCATATTGGAATAACAATTCGAGTGGCGTATTTTTCATCTGCTTGTTTACTTCATGTTGGCAGCATGGTACGGATAAGATCACCTTAGCCCCCCAGTTGATTGCCTTGTATAAGGCATAGTCGGTTGCCGTATCACAGGCATGAAGCGTTACTACCATATCGATTTTTGATACACCAGAATAAGATGCAATATCGCCTTCTAGGAATTGCATTTCGTCGTATCCATATTTCTTGGCTAAGCGATTACATGTCTCGATGACATCCTTCTTAAGATCGAGTCCGACGATCTTAACTTCGTAGCCCTTTAATATTTTTAAATAGTAATACATTGCAAATGTTAAATAGGATTTTCCGCATCCAAAATCAAGAATGGTAACTGGCTCTTCTTTTGGTAGCGATGGAAGAACATCCTCGATAAATTCTAAGAAACGATTGATTTGACGGTACTTGTCATACTTGGATTGTACGATTTTCCCTTCCTTTGTCATGACTCCTAAATCTACTAAGAATGGAACTGCCGTTCCCTCTGGCAAGATATATTGTTTCGTACGGTTATGTGTTAACACAGCCTCCTTCTTTGGCACGGCATTCTTCTTTCTCTTAATCGTAACCGTTCCCTTCTTGCTGATTAACATCGTGATAGTTTCTGTCTTTGTCTCCGCTACGATTTGTCGGAACGTAACATCCCTTTGCACCCCTTCTGTCAGGTAGGAAAGGATGGTGTCTTCTGTAAAGTTCTCGTGAAATACTTTCTGTCCGCGGTATTCACTCGCTTGAAAATTCAATGCATCCTTAATCAGGATTGGTCTTACCTTGACCTTTTGACAAACGTCCTTGTTTGATGAGTTGCTGTACACAATCTGTACTAAATCTATATTTAAAATACATAATAATACGTCTATAATTCTCTGATCCATTTATTTAACTCCATTCTAATCAGTCCATATGTCCCATTGTACCGATTTTTAATATAAAGTGCAAGTATTTGATATGGAGATTCACCCTCTCTAAAAAGGCGCATATAGTAATATAGAACCCATACCCAAAGGAGACCATATGAGATCCCGTAAACGCTTCTCGCCTAGAAGATATTCTACGAATAATATGAACCAAAACTATAAGAAGGATACCACTCTTGCCAATGAATCTACGCTTTCGATTCAAAGTCTGGATGCGGATCCTTCCTACTGTGAAGATTTCCTAAAAATCTATGAGCAGAATCATGAGTATATGAAATCCTTATGCCCAGCCATCGTCCGTATGGTGCAAACTGCTGTAGATGAGGAATGTGACAAACTTGAATATAGCGGCAGCTGTATGTTTGATGAATGGCCTGACCGCGTAGAACTCAATGCCATCATCGACAATATCTATAATGCGATGAAACATCTAGACAAAGAAAATCCAGACTTACAGATGGAAGAACTAAAAGGTAATCCTTTAACAGCCTTAGAAGCAACCCATCTGCGTCCACTTGAAAGCTGCACCATCGTTCCAGTTCCAGACTATAATCCTTATGGATATCCAAATTGGTATCGGAACCTGATTGCCTCTACCCTTTATAATGAAATGCTCTATCGCAGGATGAGATACTACCACCGTAGATATTATCCAGGCTACTGGAGATAGCATGATACGCAAACGAAACAGCCGCTATATGTGAAATCTATAGCGGCTGTTTCTCTTTTAATAATCTGTGTTCAAAATTGGAGTAGCTACGTATAATGTCGTCGTCTTGTCCGACGCATCATGCGTAAATACGACATTCAAGTTAATTCTCTTTTGTTCTACACTAATATAATCATCGATGACTGGAGTGTAGGCATAGACCGTATATGCGTTTCCACTGTTGCTCGTGCGATTCTCTCTTACGACCTTTGCCTGCAAGTCATTTAACATCTTATCTACAATGGCATTCTTCTCGGTCGTCGTAAGCTCCTTATCATAGGTGCCTTGCAACATGACGGAAGAATTGACCTCCTTGATTCCAAGCTCTTCATATGCCTTCTCTACCAAGCCCTTATACTCTAAAATCTTAGAAGCATCTCCAAATAACGCTACGGTTACATAAAGATACTGGTTCGTCTTCTTGCTGCTGTCCTTCTTCTTAGAGTCTACCGAAACCAATTCGATTTCCGCATGGGCCTTCTTATTCTGTCTCTGTGCCATTACTGTCGTGGTAGATGCACCCCTTACCTCTTCCTTTTGTAACGTATCGGTAATATTCAAACTCTTCGTAACATAATCAATCATATTGTTCTTATCTTCGGCAGTCATATATTTTTCACCGAAATTTCCTACTAAGGTAAGCTTGCTTTCTACTACTTTGGCATCGGCAGCTGCAAATGCGTGGAGCATCTTGCTCTCATCTCGAAATGCATAGTTGACGAGTAGCTGCACCCCCGCTCCTACTCCTATCAATGCAACAATCGATAGAAGGATTCGCACTTTCTTTATATCAAGCCTTTTTACGAACTGCATATATTCTTTTACTTTCATAATCTAACCCTCCAAACCAATCAATTCCCTGATTAGCTAGAGTGTTCCCAGTTTTTCAGATTTTATTCTTCTTCTAAAATGGCATGCACGATTGTTCTTGAATTATCCGTTTCATAACTACAAGTACATAAGGTCAGCACCTTTGAATCCTTGTCAAAAGACACATCCACCGCATACTTGGAACGACTCTTTGCCTTTTCTAAAAAGGCAAGATACTCCTCATCCTTTTCAAACATACGAGGAATGGTCTCTTCGTCTGCATTCACCACATAGACAGAAAATACCTTCCATCTTCCCTTCTTGTATCGGTTACTAAATTCTATATATGGATGCTTTTGAAAGAAGTCCGCTTTCTTATACTGTACAAGAGTCGTAAACATCCCCTTCCTTGCAAGATGATGTCCGTACAGCATCGTATGTCGTAAAAACATTTCCTCGATTCCTGTGTTTTGATATTTATAATCTGCCATGATCGTTCCAGACTTGTCCGCTTTTCCATAAAGATCATGGGTTAAGTAATATGTATTGTCCGTTCCCATTAACACTGGATATTCAATTTCCGTGTCGGGAATCGATATGTAGCCGATGACATCCTTATTAATCGAAACAAAATGTCCCACTGGTTCTACCATTTTCTTTTCTTTCGCCTTCTCGCTCTTCTTGGCTGTCGCTGTTTCCTTCTCTCTTGGCAACGGGGTCGTTACTGACCTCGCCTCCCGCAATGGCGCCCTCTCTATGGTGGTTCCATCCCTCATCTGCCATACAAGAAGCCCTACGACTACGATAAGTAGAAATAATAACACGCTTTGTTTTTTCTCTTTCATATTCTCTCCTCCTTTCTATATTATAGCAGTTTCCTATATACAAACAAAGTGTGTGTTCTATGCAAGAAAAAAGGCTGTCACACCAACTGGTGTGACAGCCCTTCCTGCATTATGCATTTCTATGATCTTCGTTCACTAAAGACAGACGAGTTAAGGAACGACGTAAGGCAAGTTCCGCACGAAGCTCGTTTACTTGGCCTTCTTCTCCTCTTAATCTTCTTTCTGCTCTAGCTTTCGCTTCTTCAGCACGATGAACATCGATTTCTTCTGGCCATTCGCAGGATTCTGCTAAAATCGTTACCTTTTTCTTTGTGATTTCAATGAAACCAGAAAGTAAGGCAGCTTCTTTTACTTCTCCATTTTCATGGATACGAAGGATGCCAGGAGCAATGATTGCAGTTAGAGGAATGTGCTCTGCGTAGATACCCATTTCTCCTTCTGTCGTTCTTACTTCTACCATCTCAACGTCTCCTTCGTAGAAAATACGATCTGGAGAAATTACCTGTAACTTAAAGTTTGCCATATCGACCCCTCCTTACTCTACTTTACACGAGCAAGAACGTCGTCAATATTACCTGCATTTAAGAAATGACCTTCTGGAATATCATCATGTTTTCCTTCAAGGATTTCTTTGAAGCCTTGGATTGTTTCTTGAATTGGAACGTATTTACCGGAAATACCAGTGAATTGTTCTGCAACGTGGAAAGGTTGAGATAAGAATCTTTGTACCTTTCTTGCACGAGCAACAACTAATTTGTCATCTTCAGAAAGTTCATCCATACCTAAGATTGCGATGATATCTTGTAACTCTTTATATTTTTGAAGAATTTCTTGAACGCCACGAGCTACTCTGTAGTGTTCTTCACCTACGATACGTGGATCAAGGATTCTGGATGTTGACTCAAGTGGATCAACCGCTGGGTAAATACCAAGCTCAACGATGGAACGAGATAATACTGTTGTTGCATCAAGGTGAGCGAAAGTAGTTGCTGGCGCTGGATCTGTTAAGTCATCGGCAGGTACGTATACCGCTTGAACAGATGTGATGGAACCGCTCTTAGTAGAAGTGATACGTTCTTGAAGAGCACCCATTTCTGTTTGAAGTGTTGGTTGGTAACCAACGGCGGAAGGCATACGTCCAAGAAGTGCGGACACTTCGGAACCTGCTTGTGTAAAACGGAAGATGTTATCGATGAATAGAAGTACGTCTTTACCGCCTTTATCACGGAAGTATTCCGCCATAGTAAGACCAGTAAGCGCAACTCTCATACGAGCTCCAGGTGGCTCGTTCATCTGACCGAACACCATTGTAGTTTTATCGATTACACCGGATTCGATCATTTCATAGTAAAGATCGTTTCCTTCTCTTGTTCTTTCACCTACACCTGTGAATACGGAGTAACCACCGTGTTCTTGAGCGATGTTAGTGATAAGCTCTTGGATAAGAACGGTTTTACCTACACCGGCACCACCGAATAGACCGATCTTACCACCTCTTTGGTATGGGCAAAGTAAATCTACTACTTTGATACCAGTTTCAAGCATTTCTGTAGAAGTTGCTTGTTCTTCGAATGAAGGAGCCTTTCTATGGATTGGATCATAAGAAACTCCTTCTGGTGCAGCTTTTTCATCAATTGGGTTACCTAATACGTTGAACATACGTCCAAGAGTATTTTCACCAACTGGAACAGAAATAGGCGCACCTGTTGCAACAGCTTCCATACCACGTTTTAAACCTTCAGTAGGACCCATTGCGATACAGCGTACAGTGTCATCACCAAGATGTTGTGCAACTTCAACAACTAAAGTTTCATTGTCTTTAGTTTGAATTTTGATTGCTTCATAAATTTCTGGAAGATTGCCAGCAGAGAATTTGATATCTAATACTGCTGAAATAACTTGAGTGATTTTTCCAACATTCATGTTTGCCATCTGTTTTCTCACTCCTCTTTTTATTTTATCTTAATTTTTATTATTCGTATCGTAGAGGAGCAACTGCATTTCCTAGGAAATAGCAGATGCACCACCAACGATTTCTGTAATCTCTTGCGTAATTGCTGCCTGACGTGCTCGGTTGTAGCTTAAGGATAAGCTGTCGATCAATTCAGTAGCATTGTTTGTTGCGGAATCCATGGCCTGCATACGGGCACCGTTCTCACTGGCCATGCCTTCCATTAATGCGCCATATAGTAAGCTCTTAATGTAGTTTGGTATGATTAAGTCTAACGCTTCTTCTGCTTCTGGTTCGAAGTTCATAAGTGTTAATGCTTCGTTTGGATCGTCAGATCCTTCCGCTTCCTTCTCAACACCTTCTACATCATTGCTTACTGGTAATAACTTAATTAGTTTTGGCACTTGGCTTACCGTATTCTTGAAGATTGTGTAAGCTAGGTAAATCTCGCTGATTTCCCCTTTTGCAAATGCTTCTAATACATCATTACCGATTGCGGCTGCATCACTATATAATGGATTATTCATTACGTCAGAATAATCTGCTTTGATTTCATAACCTTCTCTAGCAAGTGTATCATGACCTTTACGTCCCACTGCATAGATTACAACGTCTTCTTTCTTGAAATCACCTTTCGTGATGAGCTTCACAACGTTAGAGTTGTAACCACCAGCAAGACCACGGTTAGAAGTAACCACGATGATTGCTTTCTTACCTTCTTTGCCGCCTTGTAAATAAGGGTGGTTGATATCGCCTGCTTTTTCAAGAATTGAGGTTACCGTATTGTACATATAATTGAAGTAAGGTTTGCAATTTTCAGCAGCTGTCTTAGATTTTTGCAATTTCACTGTAGAAACAAGTTTCATCGCTTTTGTAATCTGGCTCGTACTGGAAATCGAATCTCTTCTTCGCTTAATATCTCTCATAGAGGCCATACGTAGTCACCTCTCTATTCGTTTGCAAATACTTGCTTGAATTCTTCAATTGCTTTCACAAGTGCTTTTTCGTTTTCGTCAGTGATTTCTTTTGTATCTCTGATAGATGCAGGAATCTCTGGATATTTTGTATCTAAGAATTCGAATAAGCCTTTTTCGAATGCAAGAATTTGATTAACAGGAACATCTAAAAGATATTTCTTAACTGCACAGTAGATGATGATTACTTGGTATTCAACTGCCATTGGGTTGTATTGTGGTTGTTTTAAGATCTCACGGATACGTTCCCCTTGTTCAAGTTTTTCCTTAGTATCAGCATCAAGATCAGAACCGAACTGAGCGAAGGACGCAAGTTCACGGTACTGAGCTAACTCTGTACGGATAGGACCTGTGATTTTCTTCATGGCTTTGATCTGAGCAGAACCACCAACACGGGATACAGAAAGACCTGGGTTAACCGCTGGTCTGAAACCTGCATTGAACATTTCTGTTTCAAGATAGATTTGTCCATCTGTGATAGAAATTACGTTTGTTGGGATATACGCAGAAACGTCGCCTGCTTGTGTTTCGATGATTGGAAGAGCTGTAATGGAACCGCCACCAAGTTCATCAGATAATCTAGCTGCACGTTCAAGTAATCTTGAGTGTAGGTAGAATACGTCACCAGGGTACGCTTCACGACCTGGAGCACGTTTTAATAATAGGGAAAGTGTACGATAAGCAGCTGCATGCTTACTTAAATCATCGTATACGATTAATACATCTTGTCCGCTTTCCATCCATTCTTCACCGATTGCAACACCAGCATATGGGGCAATGTATTGAAGTGGAGCAAGATCACTAGCTGTAGCGGCAACGATTGTTGTATAGCTCATAGCTCCGCTTTCTTCTAATGTCTTAACGATGTTTGCTACTGTAGAAGCTTTTTGTCCAATCGCAACGTAAATACATTTTACGCCGTTACCTTTTTGGTTGATGATCGTATCGATCGCGATAGCTGTTTTACCAGTTTGTCTATCACCGATGATTAACTCACGTTGACCTCTACCGATTGGTACCATGGAGTCGATCGCTTTGATACCTGTTTGTAATGGAGTGTTAACGGACTTACGAGCGATAACACCAGATGCAACACGTTCGATTGGTCTGAACTTGTTAGTATCTAATGGTCCTTTACCATCGATTGGTTGACCTAAAGCGTTAACAACGCGTCCTAACATAGTGTCACCAACTGGAACTTCAACTACACGTCCTGTAGTTTTTACGATGTCGCCTTCATTGATTTGTTTATTATCACCAAGAAGTACCGCACCTACGTTATCTTCTTCAAGGTTAAGTACCATGCCGTAGATTTCATTAGGGAACTCTACTAATTCACCTTGCATCGCATTTTCTAAACCGTGAATACGAGCAATACCGTCGGCTACTTGAATTACTGTACCAACGTCAGATACTTCTAACTTCGTGCTGTAATTCTTGATTTGTTCTTTAATCACAGAACTGATTTCTTCCGGTCTTAAATTCATGATACAAGTGCACCTTCTTTCTGTAAATTTTATACTAAAGCTTTCGTCATACAACGAATTTGATTTTTTACTGAGTTATCCACAATGCGGTCTCCGATTCGGATTACAATTCCACCAATTAGAGAGTTATCCACTGTATAATTCATTTGGAATGATTCATACTTAGTTGTAGATAATAATTTCGCTTCGATTTTTGCTTTTTGCGCGTCATTTAATGCGACAGCACTTGAAACATAAGCAACACCGATGTTCTTATATTCTAAGTAACGGTCCATAAAATAGCCAAAAATAGCATCGATTTCGTCGAATCTTCCTTTTTGTAATACGATTACAAGGAAGCCAACGATAGTATCAGAGAATCGTCCTTTGAAAGACTTTTCTACCACATCGATCTTCTCTTCCTTAGAAACCTTTGGATGATTGATAAATTTTGCTAACTCATCATTATTAGCAAGCACTTCCACTAACACCTTTACTTCTTCAGTAACGGAATCTAGTGAATTTTGTTCTAAGGCAAGATCAAATAATGCATCTCCATATGTTTTGGAAACTAATTTTGCCATGTATCTTCACCCATTTCTTCTAGAGCTTGATCTAATAATTCATTTTGTTTGCTTTCATCTAAAGAAGCTGCAACGATCTTGCTTGCCATAACGGAAGCTACTGCGATCATTTCTTGTTTTACTTCATTTTGAACTTTTGCTTTTTCAAGTTCTGCTTCTTTATATGCATGTTCTACGATACGGTGAGCTTCTTCTTTCGCTTCCGCTACAATATCGTTTTCACGTTTTAATGCCTTCTTTCTTGTTTCACTTAAGATAGCTTCTGCTTCTTTGCTTACATCTTTTAATTTCGCATCGTATTCTGCTTTGTAAGCATTCGCTTGTTCTTTGTCCTTCGTTGCTTGTGCAAGTTCGTTTGCTACAAATTCCTGACGCTTTCTTAATAATTCGCGAGCAGGGTTAAATAAAACGTAGGATAAGAAAACGAATAATACGAAAATTGCAATACCAGACATAGTAACGTCCGCTACTAATTGCCAGTCTAGACCAAAGATTCTGTCTTTCATAGTGTCTGTAGCTAAGAATGCAGTGCTTCCAAGCCCCATCATAATATTATTCACTTTCTAGCCTCCTTTCGCTTATTGCATGATTCCATGCGGATTACTGTTAAGCTACTTAGATTATGCTAATGGGTTAGCGAATAATAAGATGATAGCTACGGCGAAACCGTAAAGACCAGTTGTTTCGGCAACCGCTTGACCTAATAACATTGTAGACATGATGTTACCTTTTGCACCTGGGTTACGACCTACTGCTGCTGCACCTTGACCTGCTGCGTAACCTTGACCGATACCAGGTCCGATACCTGCGATCATCGCTAAACCTGCACCAATTGCTGAAGCTGCTTTAATAAATTCTGCACCTGTAATATTCATCATAATTATTTCCTCCTTACAATGCGTAAAAAATTTTCTTTGTTATTGTTGTTTCTATTCTTCTGTTTCAAATGTTTGAGAGATAAATACCATTGTTAACATACAGAATACGTAAGTTTGAATTGCGCCTGAGAACATATCGAAATATCCGTGAAGCGCTGCTGGCCACACTAATGTTAATAGTTTTGGAATTAATCCATAGATTAACCCTAACATTACTGTACCAGACATAACGTTACCAAATAAACGTAATGATAACGAAATTGGTGTTGCTATTTCACCAATTAAGTTAATTGGGAATAATAGCGGAATTGGTTGAAATAATCCAGTAATATGTCCAAATTTCTGATATTTGAAACCATTATAGTGGATTAAGACAAATGTGATTAATGCCAGCGCTAATGTCACACCATAGTCGGCTGTTGGCGGACGTAATCCTAATAAACCTGCAAGGTTTGCTAAGATTAAAAATGCGAACAACGTTCCGATGTAGTTTGCGAACTTTAAGCCATGAGTCTCGCCCATGCTTGTCTTAACAAGATCGTCGATCTTCTCAACCATAAGTTCGATTACATTTAGAAAGCCACCTGGCGCCTTCGTTGGATCTGCGTTACGGATCGCTCTATTTGCAACTACTGCAAAGATCATAAGAGTAAGCATTACTAATACGATCGCAATATGCGTGTTTGTAATCCACACATCGTGACCAAAGAAGGAATACTTGAAATACCCGTTGATACCGATATCTATATTACTCGTCGCATCTGCTGCTCCCGCTGCCGCAGCCCCTTGTGTTAAAAACAAGGCGAACTGATTACCCACATTCTCACCTTCCTTTACCTAGATTTTTTTAGCCATTACCTTATGCACGAAAGGCTGTAGATAAGCACATGCTTTTAAGGATAGTAATCCTAATAGCACACCTACTACGTTTACTATGTTAGGAAGTAACACCCCTACCATAAGTGCAATACACATTATAATCAAACGGATGATTGCACTTCTAGTCGTATAGTTTGATGCCTGCTCTTCCTCCATTGCGATCGCCTTCTCAATGGAGCGGTACATCATATACAATACAATTCCTGCAAAACAACCGCCTATTACCGTACCTAAAACATAACTGCCTGGACTAGATACTAAAATAGCTTCTGCCATGGCAATTATCATGGTGCTAACCCCGATACCAATGGACATTTCTACAACGGTCCGTTTTTCCTCTCTCATGAATCACTTCACACCTTTCTACTATATCTTGCTTTGTTTCGAACCCTTTTTGATACTTACAACATAGCTCGCAAACAGATGGCTTATTTTTCCGTTTTGTGATTTTTTTCACAACCCTGTCTCTTAAGCTCTGCTATATATCTAAGTTCTGCATCTTCTTTTGCCTTGTCTTTTGCATAAAACTGTTTCGTAATATGATAGACATTTCGAAATGACGTAAGAAAACCAATCAACAAAAATATAATAAACCAGTGACTTGTAGTAAACTTTTTATCCAACTGGTATCCAATAAAACCACATAATGCGATTGGTGTAATCATCGTGAAACCAATCTGTGATATCATAGCGATCCCTTTTGATACATCTTTGTTACTTTTCATGTTTTCACCTCGATAGATACATTACACATTATAGCACCTGAAATTTTATTGTCCAATTAAAAAAATATTTTCAATTATTTACCATTTTCATCCTTCTGTCTTAGGATATGTTTATAATGTCACATTTATAGGCTTAATATACAAGCCCTTTTTCAAGCATTGCATAATATAATTCGGCTTTTTTTAAAATATTATTTAGCTTTTTTAACTATGAGAATTTTATGTATATAAAAATTTTATAAAATGGTATAATATCTTTTAACGAATAACCACTTTACTTCAAGGGGGTATACTATGAATAAGCAAACACTGCTCTATCGAAAACGATTTATTCCAAACGAGACCATTCTATTAAAAGATGACAAAATCCTTGAAATTACAGAGGACTTTGTTATGACCAAATGGAACTGTCTGAAACCCCGCCTTGATATCTCCTATGGCTACTCTGCCTATTTTCTAAAAGAAGGATTTAAACTTAGCAAAGTCTTTGACCATGAGGACAACCTTGTTTATTGGTATTGCGATATTATCACCTCTGAATACGATGCAAGCGCCAACGCCCTGATTGTGACGGACTTGCTCATCGACATCCTCGTATACGCCAACGATTCCCTTCGTATTCTCGATCTGAACGAGCTTGCTGACTGCCTAGAACAGCACTCCATCGATATCCGTCTTGCCTGCCTTTCCCTTCGCCAGGCCAATCATCTGCTTTCCCTTCTCGATCAAAAGACCTTTTCCACATATCAACACCGCCTAGATTCCTATATCACGACATAGCCTTCCCCTATACGGAACAAAAAGAAAGCATCCCGTATCTCTTTTTTCGATATGGGATGCTTTTTGACTAATCTTCAATTAAATTGATACGACGAATGTGTCTTTCGTCATTGGAAAACTCCGTATTTAAGAATGTATCTACGATTTTAACAGCAAGACCGCCACCTAGTACGCGAGCGCCCATTGCTAAGATATTTGCATCATTATGTTGTCTTGTTGCTTCTGCGCTAAAGCAGTCACTACATAGGGCACAACGAATTCCTTTTACCTTATTTGCTGCGATGGAGATACCAATTCCAGTACCGCAAATTAGAATTCCTTTTTCACATTCCTTATTTGCTACTGCATTCGCTACCTTTTTCGCATATACCGGATAATCTACTGCATCCGTACTATCACAACCAAAATCCTTATATGGAATGTTATTTTGTTCTAGGTACTTGATTACCTCTAATTTTAATTCGTATCCTCCGTGGTCACAACCTAGTGCTATCATAGTTAATCCTCCTCGTTTAATCGGTATACTGTTTTCTTTACTAGCTGAGAAATCTCTGCAAAACATTCTTCATATTCTAACAATGTTCCACCATACGGATCGATTACATCGCCGTCTGTGCCAGTAAATTCTTTTAATGTATAAACATCTGTCGCATTGTCGAATTCTTCAAGGACAGTTTGTTTTTGCTTCTCTGTCATCGTAAGTATTAATGTATTCTCTGTTATATCTGTGCTTGAAAGGGCTGTCGTTACATGCCCTTCGATATCAAGGTCATTATTTTTAAGTACCGCACATGCCTTAGGATTTACAGGCTCAGGAAATAGCACTACAAGCCCTCTTGACATGACTCGAATGTGGTTCTCTTTATCCATTCGTTCATAGATGGCCTTTGCCATCGGACTTCGACTGGTATTTCCCGTACAAACAAAGATAAGTCTACTATACTTCATATACTTTCTCTCCTCTTCATACGAAACATTCGCCTGATTACTTACGTCTTCTGTTCCCTTACTCTACATGCTCAACATGGTAACCTGCTGCCTTTAAGAGTCGATTCATAATCGCCTGTCCTAGCTCATGTTCCTCAAAACTCTCCGCATAGATCACATCTACTGCAAGATCATCAAAGTCCCTTAATACGCCATACAATCCGTGCGCTACTGTTGTCTCTTGTGATCTCTTTCCAACAGTCTTCACGATTCCATGCTCATATTGGTGTTTCGTTTCTTCTGTGGCTATGATTCCAACACGTCTTCCCTGTGCCTCTTGCTCTTTGGAAAGTTCATTGATTCTTGCAACTACGTGTCCCATCTCACCTTCGAAAATCGTAAGATCTCCTTTTGGAGCATAATGACGATACTTCATTCCGGGTGCTTTCGGCTTTAGATTCTTATCCTTATTTTCTTTTAGGATTGCCGCATCTAAGGCAACTTCCCCTACGACCTCTTCTAACATGGATTTTGTGACATATCCTGGGCGAAGGATCGTTGGTACGTCTGAAGTCAGATCGATGATTGTGGATTCGATTCCGATTCCTACTTGTCCACCATCTACTACCATGTCGATCTTACCATCTAAGTCGTCCATCACATGCTTTGCAGTCGTAGGACTTGGTCTTCCTGACGTATTGGCACTAGGTGCTGCAATATAAGCCCCTGACATCTCGATGAGTGCCAGTGCGATTTCATGGTCTGGCATACGAACGGCTACGGTCTCTAAACCGCCTGTGGTCCCATATGGCACCTTCTCGCTCTTTTTTAAAACCATCGTAAGAGGGCCGGGCCAAAACTTCTCTGCTAGCTGATAAGCACTTTCAGGTACTTCTACTGCAATGTCTTTTAGGGCCTCTGTACTTGCGATATGCAGAATCAGTGGATTGTCGCTTGGACGGCCTTTTGCTGCATAAATCTTCTTTGCTGCCTCTTCTTGTAAGCCGTCTGCGCCTAATCCATATACGGTCTCCGTTGGGAATGCAACGAGTCCACCTTCACGCAAAATCATTGCCGCTTTCCCAAGTTCCTCTCTCTCAAATTGATGCTTATCTATATGTTGTAAAATTGTTTCCAACTCAAATCCCTACTTTCGTTATTCGATTGCATTATACCACTATACAAGTCCAATAGCAAGGTAAGGAGATGCCCGTCATTTCTGCTTTACATAGTCTTTTACCCCATTCGTAATAGCCATTGCAACCTTCTCTTGATAGTCCTCATCTAACAGCATTCTTGCCTCTTGCTGGTTAGATAAGAACCCACATTCTACGATGACTGTAGGGCACTGGGTATGGGTGAGCATATAGTAATTGCTATTGTCTTTCGCCACTCGCTTATTGTTACTGTCAAGCAGGCGCTTCATCGACTCCTGAATGATTTCTGCAAGCTTCTTTCCCTCTTCAGATGCCTTATAATAAAACACCTGGGCACCCTTTACGCTCTCGGAAGGATAGCTGTTTTGATGTATGCTGATTGCAAGAAGGGGCTTCGTATCATTGATGACCTTCACACGGTTTCTCATATCTGCACTCTTCTTGCTCTTATCGGTTGCTGTATTTAATCCTGTATCTGTCGTTCTTGTAAGGACGATTTCATACCCTTCTTTCTCAAGGGCCATCTTCAGCTTGAAGGAGATGCTTAAGTTGATTTCCTTTTCTAACGCATCATTGATTCCCACTTTCCCTGGATCAAATCCTCCATGCCCAGGATCGATCACGATTACATTGCTGTTGCCATTCGTAGCCGCTGGAATGGTACTTACCATCAATGCGCCAAGCTGGCATAATAAGCACACGCATACAAACACCATGGCAACAAAAAAAACTCTTCCATATTTGTTCATTGTTCATTGTCCTACCTATTATTTTTATATTTTATGAAGATAATAGGTAGGTTATTCATAGTTGGCACAGAAGCCTTGTGATTCGGCTATGCAATAAGAAAAAGCACCCAGCGAATTCCTTCGCCAGATGCTTCCTTTATTTCTTCGTATATTTTACGATGACATCCCAGATGTCTCGATTCTCAAGACTTAGCTTCCATGCACTCACGCCTGCGATTTCTTGTGAGAAAGATTCCTTTAACTTCAGTTCATAAGACTTCTCATCCTCTAACCACATGCGGTAGATTGCATTGCCTTCCTTGTACTCTCCATAATACTGGCCGACATCGTCTTTCCATTCTAATGTGATGCCTTTATCCTGCATCAGCTTTACGGCATTCGTCATAGAATATGCTTGAGAAGTAATCTTGCCTGCTTCTTCCTTCCAAAGTCTTGTATAGAATGGAAGGGCCATGATTACCTTTTCCGCTGGAACTTCGCTTGTCATATTCGCCACTGCTTCTTTTACATATCCAATCGAAGAAACCGAACCGCTTTCCTCAGAACCTGCATAATGCTCGTCATATGCCATACAAATCACGTAATCTGCAACGATTCCCTGTTCCTTGCGATCATAGAAGGTATTGTATGGAGCAGGCACGTAGT
>CALZJY010000009.1 GCA_945787925.1 uncultured Anaerosporobacter sp.
GTCCTCATATAGCTCGGAACAATAGTTCGTAAATTCGGCATCTACTGCAGATGCGAGTGCCCGATAGGAAAAGCTGTCTGCCATTCCTATCCTCGCAACATCCAACAGCGTTCCTATCAGTGCTAGTACCAGCACTAAGACGAAGCTTAGAAACACTGTGATACTTCCTCCTACCTTATGTACCATTTGGTCTCTCCTCCTTGTTCTTTCTCGTTCCTATTTCATAATCTTGTCGGAACCTTGCTTAATGGAATTCATCGCGCTATTTACGATGCCTGTGATTTGTTCTTTGAAAATTACAACTAGTCCGATTAAGATTACGAGAATCAAGATGATTTCGACGATTCCAACACCATCCTCCTCTTTCATAAACTCTTTTCCATACTTCTTTACCATTTCTAATGCGTTCATTGAAACTCCTCCTCTTTCTTTTTTATTTATCAAATTCCAGCCTACATCATATGCATTGCTGGTACGATGATCATTGCCATAACCAAGCAGAACATGATTCCCATCGGAAACAATAACTTCGTTCCTGCCTTTTCTCCTAACCGCTTTGCCAGTTCCTTTCTGTCTTCAAATGCATTTAACGCTTCTAACTCCAAGGCTGCTAATACTCCATCCATGCCCTTTGTCACATTTTGTGCTAACAGCGATGCGAATTTCATATAGGGCATGAGCTGCATCCGCCTTCCAAATGCCTCATATGCCTTGCCTTCTGCCACTCCATTATTTAGTTCGTATAATGTCACTTTCAGTTCTTCATAGGCATATCGTCTGTTTGCCTTGTCTTGTTCTTTCCGCTCCTCATACTCCATTACGATCTTTGCCCATGCCTTCTTCACTGTCATTCCTGCCCCGATTAACAGGGTGAACTTATTGATTAACTCTGGATAATCTAGCATTAACTCCAGGTCCCTCTCTTCCTTTCGCTTCATCAGCTGCTGCTCCATCATCAAATAGAGCAATACCAGTACGAGTACTGCAAAAAGCACGAGCCCAAGGCGATCGTCCTTGGAGGATTCTTCAAAATAGACTTGGTGACTGCCCACCTCGCTAGGAAGCCGGAGTTCTTCCTCTGTCACCGTATCCTCATTGGCCGCTGCTAGCGAGTGCTCGATCCCCGCCCGCAATGCTTCTTCCTCACTCAACTGCTCTGGTAGGATGGTAAGCCAGAATTGGAACTCTTTCTTAAACTCTCCGCCTTTCATCGTTGCAGTCAGCACCGTCTGTTTCGGTTCCGTTAGTCCTTGATTGTGAATCGTCCCATCGGTCCCAATCCAGTCCTCATGATCAAACTGCCACTGCACGCTAAGCGCGGTATTGGGAATGGAACTAATCAGGTTCAAAGGAAACTGAATCTGATCAAAGCTCTTATTGTTCCCTAGCATGGTTTTCTCAAGATACGATTTTGCCTCATTCGTAGCTGAATCGAAGGTTTCCTTCGTATACTGCCTTGGCAGCACCGATATGCTCACATGGTCCTTTACATAATCATCTTCCTTACGAACCGTCACATCCAGACCCACCTCGTAAGAGGCCTCTCCGTACGATGGCCGTTTCATTGTTCCATTCGAAATTATGGATTGTTTTTGATTGGTCAATAGAAGGCATGCGCCCAAAGAATTAAACAGTAAGATACAAAAAAGTAGAATTGCAAATTTCTTTGCTACAAAGAGTTGATATTGAAGAGGAATATCCTCATTCACATATAATTGTCGAATTTTTTCCATTCGCTTCCGATGTCCTTCTCCCTTTTCCTTGTCAAAAAAACGTGCGATAAACAAGGCCATTGGATAAAGCGGGTATAATGGATGCTCCTTCCTATCGATGGATGCCACCACCTCTTGATACTCCTTCCTTGTCTTTAGAAAGAGCAGGAGCATTCCTATGTAAATTGCAACGATCACAATCAAATCCATTCCCCCTTATACTTGAATCTTCGTAAGCCTTACACAAAGCAGATATGCTGCGATATAAAGCACGAGCATCACGCTCATAAACAGGATGCCAAACGCATTGTTATACAGACAGTCCATATATCCTGGCGAGGACGCCCACATATAGAGGATGATTCCTAATGGAATCATGCACATGATGTTTGCCTCATATTTCTTCGCCGTGATCATCGTCTTAATCTCCCGCTTTACTTCGATCTTATCATTGATGTTCTTGCTTGTCGCACTAATGATACGAATCAGATCGCCGCCAGTACGTTTTGCCGTAATGAACACCTCCACGAAGTTTGTAACGTCCTCTAGCCTTGCACGATTTGCAAAGTCTAAAAAGACCTCCTCCACCGTCTGGTTCATCTGTAGCTGACATAACATATACTGAAACTCCTTGATGATATACGCATCCTCCTCATATAGGAGTGCCAAGTCATTTACCGCTTCATAAATGGCATTCTCAATGGAGTATCCCGCATTTAATGCGGCGCTTATGCTCTGAATTCCTTCTTTGAACTGAAGGTTTAACTCCCAGTACCGTTTCTCCTTCCAGCGTTTCTTCTGAAACCTCACAAGAAAGAATGCCACGGGAGTCGCAAGCAACATAATCACGACATTCTTATAGAAAAGATAAGCCATTCCCCATGTGATAATAAGTGCAGTGCCCCATGCCGTTACCCTCTCTTTCTTTGACAATACATAGGTCTCATAATCCATCATAGTATTCCTGCCCTCGCTAACTTCCTTTTATTTTTTAACGGCGATACCGCCTTTAACTCACCTTTTACCTTTCCTTTCTCATCCACCCCCGTTTCCTCAAACCGATACAGGCTCTTTGTCTCAATCTCATGATCGACCACGTCTAATACTTCTACGATTTCTAACACCTTTCTCGAGCCATCCCGCAGCCTTCCTAAATGGATGATGATATCGATGGCAGAAGCGATCTGCTTCCTTACTGCAAGAAGCGGTATCTCCGTGCCTAACAGCACCATAGTCTCTAATCGAGATAACATATCTTCTGGGGAGTTTGCATGTCCCGTGGACAAGCTCCCATCGTGTCCCGTATTTAATGCCGTCAGCATATCGATGGCTGCCGCATCACGGACCTCGCCTACGATAATCCGGTCTGGACGCATACGCAAGGACGACTTAATCAAGTCCCGAATGCTGATTCCATGCTTTCCTTCCACATTCTCATTTCTCACTTCTAACCGTACCAAGTTTGGAACGTTTCGAATCTGAAGTTCTGCGGAATCTTCAATCGTGATGATTCTCTCATCCGAAGGGATGAAGTTCGATAAGGCATTTAAGAACGTCGTCTTCCCTGATCCAGTTCCTCCGCTGATAAAGATGTTGTAGCGTGCCCTTACAAGCTTAGAAAGCTTGTCCGCCATTTCCCTTGTAATGGAGCCATAGGCAATCAGATCCTCTACCGTCATGCTGTGATTCCCGAACTTACGAATCGTAAGCGTCGCGCCATCCATTGCGATGGGAGATAAGACTACATTTACACGAGAACCATCCATGAGCCGCGCATCCACGATGGGATTTGCTTCATTTACAACACGATTCGCCTTTGCGACAATTTGCTGGATTACGTCATTTAATTTCTCTGCCGACTCAAACTGCTTTCCGGATTCCATGAGCTTTCCACCCCGCTCAATGAAGATGTGCTTTGGACCGTTTACCATGATTTCTGTGATTGACTCGTCGTCTAATAGCTCCTGCAACACGTCTAGCCTTCGAATCCGATTAAAGACATAGCGCCTGATCTGCTTCCTGCTCTTTACGGACAGGTACTCCTTTGCCGTATCCGCAAGGATGCTGCGGTCAATCACTTCTAATACTTCCTCATCGCCTAACACCCTTGTCATATCGAGCTGTTCGACGACCTCTTTATGTAATCGTTGTTCTCTTTCTTCCTCCTTCATATTCCACCTCAGCTTACCAATGTCGTTACATACTCATAAAACATCTCTTTTGCCTGGGGACTGATTTCTCCCTCTGCTGAAATATTGGCTAACAGATATTCGGCAGTCACATTGCAATAGCTATGATTCTCAAGCACCCACTCCTTCTGTTCAAGTGTAAACATCTGTTGCAACTGTTCCCGTTTTTTTGCCGCTACCACGCTATTGGTCTCACAGCTTACGATCTTATCACAAACGCTTAATAGCTCCATCGCAAAGGGACGTAAGAAATCAATTAACACCACCATCACCTCACACTCGGACTGTTCTCTTAAGTGCTTGATAAACAGATTCACATCCTCATTCTTAAGCTCATACAAATCCTCATAACAAGGAATCGGTGCCGTGCACCGAAGTGCGCCATGAGCATACTGCATTCCTTTTGCAATCACATCCGTCAGGCTGCTTCCCGTACTTACTGCATAGATATAGTCCGAAAGGGTATATTCGGTCTTTTGTACTCCATACTGAAAGGGAAATAGCTCTAAATTCACAAGCAATGTCCTTTTCGTTTCGGAACACATCTTTGCCAGCAAATGAGCAAATAAACAGGCTGCCTCGCCATTTACAGCTTCCATCACTCCAATCACTTTGACTTTTCTGTCCCTCCAAACCAAATCCTTATACTCTTTGGACATCCAGGCCTTAATTGGCTCTATGATGGCATGGACTGGCTGATACTTGAACAAGCACGTTGCACCTTCATACTGCTTCGTTGCTTGTTCCGTTAACACAAAACAGCGGCGGATTAGCTTCTGTCTTTCTTCCTCTTGCATCCCTTTGATTCCAGGCAGCATCCCTTCCTCATATGCTTCTTCTGACATCACGTAAATCCGTATATCTTCCTTTATGTACGATATCATCTTGCTCGGATCCGTAAGGATCCGGTAGCTCACTTCTAACTCCTTCTCCCGCTGGAATGCCTGCACTAGCGCCTTGGCGTAATCGGCATCCTTATCACAAAGGATCATCGTCGATTCTTTCAATTCTTCCTCCTCCTAAAACATCGTCCCATGATGAAACGTAAGCAAGAATCCAATTAGAATCTCCAACGTAAAATGGATGGTTCCTCCAGACTCTTTTGCCTTTTCCATCGGATACGCTTGTACTTTTCCCACTGCTACACAGTCCGTTACATATTGATAAAGGGATTGAACACGAATTTTTACGGTCTTTGACCGGATCATAGATAGCAGAGCCACCGCTCCACCAATGAAAATAGAATAGACAAAGCAGGTAATCGAAAAAGAAATTCCGTACCAGCCACCTAACACAGCCAGTACCTTGATATCCCCTGCTCCAAACATCTTAAGTAGAAAAAATAGAAACAAACAACAAGCCGTGCCAACAAAGCCACCTACAAATACGAGCATTCCATACGCTCCCTGTTCCTGCATCCGCACGGCGATTCCTAGTATCATTCCTATCAGTATCAGCCAGTTGCTTACCTTGCCGTTATAAAAGTCATTGGCAACGATACTGACAAGAATGAGACTAATTAATACACATTTTAAAATATGACCACCTCTTTTCGTGAAGTCTATGTAATTATTTTCCTTTTCTTGTATATAATCATAGTACTTATGGAAAAGATTGTCAATCATTAAATAAAACTTTTTTCCTCACAAAACGTGAAGTCCGGTTGTGTAAAACCATAGCATTACAGCGTAAAGTAGAACCCAAGTCCGTATAGCAATGCAAAGCCAGGAAGGCCGAGCACTCCCACTACGAGCACATTGGTCATATTGAACCCAACCAACGTCTGTATGCTTGCCATGGCTAGAATCGTATTCAACAAATAAATGCCGACTGCTCCTGCTGCCAGCCGCAATACGAAGTTAATGAAGATTTCCATCCTCTTTCTCTTTATGGCGACTCCTAGCACGATGGCTAAGATTCCAAGTATCAAAAATAACACATACTGTTCCATAGGCTGCTCCTCCCTTTTCCTGCTTTGATTGCCGTCCTATCCTTCCTACAATATATTAGGACGAACTCATTTTATTCCTATGGAACAGCTTAAGAATCCTATGTTATGAACTCGAAATAAATTGCATTTAGTACTATTTAATCGTATTATCCAAATTTTTCCTATTTATTGGAAATAAATAGGAATATTTTTTTACCCTACATACTATACTTATAATATGCAGGTAACTCATTGTAGAAAAATTCAATAGAAGAAGAGAGGTTTGGTCATATGAAGCGAAATAAGAAAAAAGAGGTTTTGCCAACAGAAGCACTGTTAGAAGAAATTGAACGTACAAAATTAGCCTTAGAAACTGCTCATTCGAACTTTGAAAACTCTTTGGATCCTGATTTGATTGACAGCTACATCTACGAAGTCAATGCAGTCCAAAAACGTTACAAATTTCTATTAAAGCAAATAAAGCTTTTACAAAACAATGGGTGCTAATATCGTACAGCCCTAGCTCGGAAGGGGGCTGTCCATTCTTACATAAAAAAGAGACAGGAATCGCTTTTCCTGTCTCTTTTTCGTTTTTTATACTTGAAATCCTCTGGAAGGGTTGCCGGAATAAATAGATTCATTAAGAATCCCCTTTGAATATGTCAGTCCAGCATATACTTGCTCTGTATTTGTCATCATCGCACCTGTCTTGTCTTGTTTTGCAACTTCTACAAATGCAACGCGAAGTCCGTCGATTGTTGCAATCGCACTCTCTAGCAATGCGTTCTCTTTTGTGGTCTTTACTTTGGCGATACACTCATTCACATAACGATACAGCCTCATAAGCTGATAGGAGAGCTCATACCTAAAATCCAATGCCGTAATCAATTCATTGACGCATTTGCATGCATGATACAGTTTCTTATTTAACGCCGCCTGATCCTCTAGCAATCCCTTGGCATCCTGTAAGTCCTGCAACAATAGCTCATAAATGATTACGATTAGCTCTGTACGGTTTGCTTGTGAGATTCGAAGGGTATATGCTTGTAATGTTTCTTTTTCCATCGATGTTTCCGTAGTCCTTCTCTTAGCCTTGTAGTAATGATAATACTTGTTGTGGTAATTCATTTGCTTGGGAAAGCATAGAAGTACCTGCTTGTACTAATACGTTATATTGCGTATATTTTGTCATTTCTGCTGCCATGTCTGTATCTTCGATACGAGAGAGCGCCTCTGTTAAGTTTAATCCGGCATTGTCGACATTTGCAATTGTATGCTCTAAACGATTTTGGTATGCACCAAGTTTCGCGCGAATTTTACTCACTTCTGTTAACGCTTCATCGAAACATGTAATCGCACTTTGGGCGCCTTGTTGTGTTCCTAGATTTTGAGTGTTGATTCCTAGTGCTTCTGTCGTTACCGCTGGAATTCTAAGTTCCATCGTATCGCCTTCGGCTGCTCCGATTTGGATGTTCATTGGACCTGCATCGAGCACGGAAATCGTCATCTTCGCAGCTGCCTCTCCTTGTGGAATCGCTGTCTCATTCACACGAATCTTCATCTTGAAGCCGTTACGGTCAGTTACTGTCACCATATCGCCTCTTACACTAGCAGTTGCAGACGTTGCAAAGCCTTCGCCTAATGTTACTTCCGCATCTTCCCCTACTGCTTCTAACGTAGCATTTGTAAGACCTAGGTATGCCGATAACTCTTGATTATCACATTTGATTTCGATACGGTTGCTGCTTCCGTATTCCACAGAACTAAACTGTAATTTCGCTGGCTCTGTACCAATGGCTACGGTCGTTCCAGCGTCATTTACTGCATCCACATGGATGTTTGCTGCTTCGCATGATTCACGGATGATTTCAAATGCTTCTGTTAACGTACTTCCCTCTGGAATCTCCACATCCACGCCATTGATGTTTAACTTTCCAGCTGGAGACGTTCCTTGCATATCTGCAGTTCCTTCACTTGTAAGCACTGCTTTTGTCGGATTTTTTGTGATTTCTAAGGAATAGTCTTTACTTTCTACACCATCTGACATATACGTAATCGTTGTCTCTTTATTGGAGGCATACGTCCTTCTGTCGCAAGAACCATCTAATAACGATTTCGTATTGAATTCTGTCGTTTTAGCGATATTATCAACTTCTGCCTTTAGCAGCTCAATTTCTTGCTGGATCGCACTACGGTCTTGATCGGTAATCGCTCCATTGGCTGCCTGTACGGATAACTCTCTCATACGCTGGATGATTGCTTGCGTTTCTGAGATCGCACCCTCTGCTGTCTGGATTACGGATACACCATCTGCCGCATTCCCTGAGGCACGTTCTAATGCTTGGATCTGCGTCTTCATCTTTCTTGAAATGGCCATACCTGCTGGATTATCTGCGGCCTTATTAATCTTATATCCGCTAGATAAGCGCTCCGAACATCCTATCATGGACTTGTTATTTCTATTTAGCATATTTGCAGCCTTTAACGCCGCAACATTATGATTAATTCTCATCTGTCTCTCTTACTCCTTTGTCTATTCCAACGCCCTCTTCGTACTTGCAACGAATACTTTTGCTACTTGATATAGTACTTCGGACGATACCTTCTCCGGTCTTCTCTCTGATGTCTCGTAAAAACCGGTCTTCTTGCGATTCATCGTAGCCACCAGCTGTTTTACGCGGATTCCGGTTTGTTCTAACTGTTTGCAAATGTCCTCTTTGTTTCCTTCGTAGTAATCCATCACCTTGCGAGACTCGCAAAGAACCATCGCGGATAACATGCCGTCTTCTACGGTGGCCGTCACATCGAATGCTCCTAGGCTTTCATTCTCCATATGGATGGATACTTTGGAACTTTCGTCATTTGTGGATGTCATCTGTACCTTCAGGCTTACGACTTCGTCATTTACTAGGACTGGGACTTCGAATACTTCCCGTTTGCTTAACTCTTTCGCAAGATGGATGCCATTACGGTAAAACGAAACCTTGCTTACGTTTTCTGCGGTCGCCGCCCCGCTCTTTTCAAGATATCCCTCTGTTGCTTTTTCTAAGACTTCCGTCATTCGGTCAAACCCCTCTTCGACCGCGAAGCGGTCGAAAATTTTTGCATACATCTTAGCATATGTCTGTTCTAGCTGCTCTTTCATGTCCGCACCTGCTATTTTTACGAAGTCTTTTAACCCACCATAGAAGTTCGAGTTTTCCGCAAGCAGCTGCTCTGCCGCCGCTAGGTTGTTTGCCGTAATGTCGATGCCTGTACATAGTAGCACGTCTGACTTTGTTGTCGTTTCAAACACTTCTCTCATCTGTTCATAACGGCTGATCTGCCATTCGGTTGCGGATTCGTTTTTCGCACCAAGTTCCTCTTCATATAGGCATTCTAGCGTTACGGAGGAAAGTCCTCCTTGTTTTGCTTCCGCATTCATCAGTGCATCCGGCGAGATCCCTTTTGCGACCTCACCTGCAAGGTCCTTTTCATAAAAGGCCGCACCAATCTGTTCCGTGATGGATGCGCCTGCTCTCTTTGTCTGTATCACTTCGCCTACCGTATCATCAACGACTATATCCATGCCCTGCGAATTTCGACTTCTTACTTCCGTAAGCAGGTTGCCAAGCGTAAGCTCCTTATCTGCCTTTACGACTGCACCGACTGCGGCACCATCGCTTTTTTCCACTTGGTGAAGCAGACGATAGATTCCGAGATAGGATTCTCTTTGTTCGCTTGTAATCTCTTTTTTTCGATCTAATTCATATAAAAACTTGCTGAATTTCTCTTCCGATGTCTCACCCAATGCTTCCGATGTCTCTCTTGCAAGCTCGCTTACTTCGGCTACTGGAAGATCTAATGGATTCTTACCTTCCTTGATTAACGCTAAGCATACTTCTGGAGTCATGGCACGCATTACCTGGTTTACTTGTAGGTCATAGTGCTTCATTTGGGTAATGGACTCTTTCGTAATCTCCATCTCGTTATATGCAAGGATTCGTACCGCACGCTCGTTGCTTGCACTTTGTTCCATGCCAAGGTCTTCTAGTATGCCATCGACCTTCGTAAATGCCTTTTTAATCGAATCTCCTAACTCCTTTCTTGGAGCAGTCATAAGCGTCTCGTATTCGCTTGCCTTGTCGAATGCGTTCTTCTTAAACTCGGCTTCCTCTAACAACTCTACGATGTTGATGGAAGTTCTTCTTGGAAACGTGCTTCCTAACACGGTTGCTGGCATGCCTTTTAAGCCTTCCACTACCTGAGTTGTCGTCTTCAGCATAGAAACTTCGTTTTGATTTGCAGTTCCTGTCAGTTCTTCACATAATCCTTTGTAGTAATTGTCTTCTAATGTCTTTAGGTGTTCTACTAAGTCGGAAAGTGCTGTCGTATTCACATTGATTCCTTGTCTATATAAATGATAGGAGCTTTCCATAGTAAGCTTTAATCGAATTTCTTCTAACTGTCTTCTTGCCATAATGACCTGAATGTCCATCCGCTGCTTCGTTCCTGCCTGGCTTGATGCCGCGTATAGCGCTTGAATCGTAACTTCGTCACCTTCTTCTAACTTCTCTACGGCATCGTCGGTAATCCCTTCTAGCATCTCCATCGATGCTTTTGCTTGTGCTAAGCAAGCGACTTGCTCTCTCATCTCAACAAGGTTCGTTTGTTTTGGTTCTCCACCTTGTGCTAATTGTCGAATAGAAAGCTCCATCCATTGGGACGGTTCTTCTCCCTTTTGTAGCGCGTTTAGCAGCCCTACTGTCTCTACATTGTCCTTATCCACTACAAGGCCATGCTCAATCAGCCATTTCGCATCTGTGACTGCCTCTTCTGTCACATCCATACCGTCCTGTTGTAGTAATTCCTCTACTTTTGGCTGCAATTGCTGCCATGCACTGTCACTTAATGGTGCACTTCTTGCTACGGAGGTAGAATATACGGACTTATAGAGGTTCTCTGGCGTAATCGGTAACTGTTGGTCGATTAGATATGCCTTGGATGCATCCGTCATCTGCGCAGCCATTGCCGCAAGCTCCATTGTCGTCGCTACTTTGGCAATATTGGCGTCGGTTGCTGGCAACTGCTCTTCTTCTAGTCGTTCTTTGATTCCTTTTGTCGCTTCCGCAAGTTCTTCCCTTTGTTCTTGCTTCTTTTCGATCTGGCTCTCTAAATGAACGGACTTAAACTGCCTCTGTTCCTTTACACGGTCTAACATCCGTTCCATACGTTCTTCTGTATAGTTCTCCATTGGTGTGGCTTCTTTTTCACTTTCCACATAATCCTCTTTTGTAAACCGCTGTAATGTACTTGCAATCTGTTTCTTTAATTTCTCTTTTGCAGCATCTAGGCATTCCTTGCTCTCCTCATCCTTTGTCTCTTTTGAAACTGTCACTCTTACAGTAACCACGCTTGTCTTTTGGACTCCATGCTGGCTTCCTTCCTCTGTATCCATTCCAACTTCCCTTAGTACAATGCTCTCCTTCGAGCTCTCCTTAATTTCAAATGTTCTGACTTGGCCTTCCTTGGCATTTTGTACTGCCGACTGTGAGACTTGTAACTCTTTGCCGTTCAAGTTGATGGAAATCGTATCGGATACGTTGGTGATTACACCTTCCACCACTTGGCCAACCACTAGCTGCTCCTCTTTATTCTCTTCTGTGATAGAATGGACCACACGTATGGCGCCTGCTGTATTCACCTGAATTCTCTCCATTGATTTCACACTCACTTTTCTTTATCGTTACAACTTATTTCGGCTTGGATTGACATTCTCATTAGAAAAACCCCTCGGATTTGGCTATGAAAATACTGCTATTTGGTCATATTCTAGACATTGATTTTAGAAATCATTATAATGGAGAATAATGAAAAAAATGAAACGGAATGGAGTACTCTTATGAAATTAGTAATACAACGTGTAACCAATGCATCCGTTACCGTAGAGGGCAACTGTATCGGAAAGATCGGACATGGCCTTATGGTGCTTCTTGGGGTAGGCCAAGAAGATACGAAAGAAACGGTAAAAAAATATGTAGACAAGCTTGTGAAATTAAGAATCTTTGATGATGCAGATGGAAAGACCAATCTGTCGATTCAGGATGTAGGCGGGGAACTTCTTATTGTCTCCCAATTCACCCTTTATGCAGATTGTAGAAAAGGAAACCGCCCAAACTTTATGGCGGCTGGCAAGCCAGACGTGGCAAACGAACTATATGAGGAATTCATCCGCCAGTGCAAGGAAGTGATTCCCGTCGTAGAATGCGGGGAGTTTGGCGCGGATATGAGCGTATGCCTTACAAATGACGGACCATTTACCGTAATCTTAGAACATTTAGCATAACGAGAGAAACTCTCGTTTTTACTGCATAGGAGATTCTTCGAAATTTCCTAGCAATTTCCAATGGAATAAAAATAAAGCGAATGCCTCGGATTCCCACAAACCGAAGCATTCGCTTTATTTTTATAGTTTTTGCACCTTCTCGTTCCCCAACGATTCCAAAATACCGTCATAATTACTAATTACGACACAAATAGAATACCACAATATTCTATTTGTGTCAACTTTTAGTGCATGTCATTCTACGATTTTGTTTAAATTCACTATATTTTTTGCAAATACCAGGAACTCTCCTCCAAAATTACTCCAAATCGTTACCTCACTTTCTGGAACATAGAACGTAGAGAACAATAATTCCCGGTAACTAAGTGCAACTAGTACTCGAAGTTCCGCATCATCTGGACGTAGATAGACACATTCTTCTCCTACTTCCTTGTATCGCTCTGCCATCTTTCGAAGCATCTCTAGTTCTTTCTTGTCTAAATGCTCCTTGCAACAAGCAATTGCCTCTTCTCCGATACGTCCTACATAAAAATCTGCATAAAGCAGCTGCTCGTTTGCTAGCTTCGTAAGCCATGCTAGGATCTCTTTTTCAGAACCTGTCTTACTTGTGTTAGAATAGTTTAAAATTCCTTCTAGTACATTGGTAACATACAGTGCTCCCATCTGCTGTAACTGTTCTTTTTGGATGACTTTCATTTTTTTCTCCTCTATCAATATATTTTCTCATATTATTTGGAACTCTATCTATTGACAACTGTAACCTAATATTTTAATATTTTAATATATGAACAACAATTCATATGTTCACATATTAACTGTTATTGCATAGTATAACAAATAAGGAGGCTTTTATCATGTTAAAATCTCATGAAGAACTTGCAGCAACCAATGAATGTTGCGAAATCACTTGTATCCATCAAAATATCGTAGAAGAAGTAAGAGAAAAGCTCCCTGACGAAGAAACGCTCTATGATTTAGCCGAGCTATTCAAGGTATTTGGTGATTCTACAAGGATCAAGATTCTGTGCGCCCTATTCGAATCTGAAATGTGCGTTTGCGATATTGCTACATTACTCAACATGACTCAATCCGCAATCTCTCATCAGTTACGAGTGTTGAAAACAAATAAATTAGTAAAGAACCGTAAAGTTGGAAAGGTCGTGTATTATTCTCTAGACGATGCTCATATCAAACACATCTTTGACCAAGGTTTAGCCCATATTACGGAGTAAGGAGTGCGTATGAACAAAAAAGTAGAAAAAAAGTATACAATTGTAAATCTTGGCTGTGCGAACTGTGCAGCAAAAATGGAGAATGCAATGAACAAGGATATGCGAATTGCATCTGCTTCGATTAATTATATGAAATCTGCATTACTAGTCTCTTACGAGCCAACTCATTTTTCCGATGAACAGGAGCTTTATGACTTACTAAATAGCTATGTACGCAAATATGAAAATGAAGCGTATCTTGCTTTAGAACCGAGCAAGCCAAAACATGCTTCCACTCATGCTCATAGTGAGTCTTGTGGCTGTGGTTCCCACAAACATACACATTCCCATGGCGAGTCTTGTGGCTGTGGTTCCCAGAAGCATACACATTCCCATGGCGACTCCTGTGGCTGCGGTTCCCAGAAGCATACACATTCCCATGGCGACTCCTGTGGCTGCAGTTCCCACAAACATACACATTCCCATTCTAAACATGGTCATGATCATAATCATGATCATGGGCTAAAAGACAACTCCTTAAAGGGAATCTTAAAGACGATTGCCCCTTGGTTCTTAGGTATCATAATCAGCATGGTCGGAATTTCTTTTGTAGAAGATAAGACTGCAAGCCTTGTCCTTATCCTAATCGGATATGCCGTGCTTGGAAATGAAGTATTAATTAACAGCTTAAAAAATATACGTAGTGGTTCCATTTTTGATGAGAACTTCCTAATGATTATTGCAACTGTAGGCGCGTTATATGTAGGTAGCTATACCGAAGCTCTCGCCGTATTATTGCTCTTCCAAATCGGCGAGCTGCTACAATCCCTTGCCGTTGACAAATCAAGAAAGAACCTTGCGGAGGCAATGAACTTAAAAGCATTATTTGCAACCGTGGAAACACGTAACGGCTTAAAACAACTTCCACCCGAAGAAGTAAACGTAGGTGATACAATCGTAGTAAAGCCTAGCGAAAAAGTTGCCCTAGACGGCATCGTAGTAGAAGGCACCTCCTTCCTTGATACTTCCTCCTTAACCGGGGAAAGCGTTCCACGTAAAGTAAGCGTAAAAGACGAAGTATTAAGCGGATGCATCAATGGTAACCAGACAATCAAAGTAAAGGTAACAAAGCCTTATGAAGAATCTACCGTAGCCAAGGTACTTGATCTTGTAGAAAATGCTAGCAACCGTAAATCTCCAACCGAAAACTTCATTACGAAGTTTGCAAGAGTTTATACTCCAATCGTCGTTCTTCTTGCAGTGATCATCGCGATCTTCCCTCCAATCATTACAGGAACGATGGACTTTAGCGAATGGATTTACCGTGCATGTAGCTTCTTAGTAGTTTCTTGTCCTTGTGCCTTGGTCATCTCCGTACCATTAGGATTCTTTGGCGGAATCGGATGTGCCTCTAAAAATGGCATCATCGTAAAAGGCAGCAACTATTTAGAAGGCCTTACTACCCTTAAGACAGTGGTATTTGATAAGACAGGAACGCTTACAAAAGGAAGCTTCCAAGTAAAAGAAGTAAACACAATTTCCTCTATGAGCAAAAACGAGCTTCTTGCTACTGCTGCCCTTTTAGAAAGCTATTCCACTCACCCAATTGCAACTTCCATCGTGGAAGCATATGCTGCAAAATCTTCAGCCAAACTAAACACTTCCTTAATGTTTAACTACAAAGAAGTCTCTGGTCATGGGGTACAGGCAGCAATCAACGGAGAAACTTACTACCTTGGCAATAGGCGCTATATGGATAAGATCCATGCTTTCAACGTGCCATCTTCCATCGACACGATCGGTACGATCGCATACCTTGCAAAAGGCAAAGAATGTATGGGATATCTGATCATCGCCGATGAAATCAAAGAAGATTCCAAAGCTACGATCCAGGAATTAAAGCAAAGAGGCATCAAGACAGTACTACTTACTGGCGATAGCAAGGCAGTCGCACAAAAAGTAGCAAACCACCTTGGCATCGATACGGTTTATGCCGAACTTCTTCCAACCGATAAAGTAACCAAATTAGAAGAAATCATGTCCCTTCAACCAGCAGGCGAAGCGACAAGCTTTGTTGGGGATGGCATCAACGATGCTCCTGTAATCGCTCGCTCCGATGTTGGTATGGCAATGGGCGGTGTCGGAAGTGATGCCGCGATCGAAGCCGCAGACGTCGTATTGATGACTGACGAACCTTCCAAGATTGCAAAAGCGATTGCGATTGGCTCCTATACAAAGAAAATCGTAACTGCCAACATCATCTTTGCACTTGGAACAAAATTTGCCGTATTATTCCTGCTTGCATTCGGATACGGTAGCATGTGGTTAGCAATCTTTGCGGATGTAGGAGTTTCCTTACTTGCGATCTTAAATTCCATCCGTACACTGAATATGAAATAAGTACTGATAGAACAAAGATTCTTCGCAATTTCCTATTCAACAAAAAGGCTGGCACCTTCGGTGCCAGCCTTTTCGTATCTAAGTGTCTAGTGTCTATATTTCCTATATATCAAGCAGATCTTCACGACCTAGCTCTATCAGCATTTGTCTGACTTCTTCTTTTACCTCGATTGGTACTTCCTCATACGTTCGTCTTCCTTTTAGGATTAATCGTACATACCCTAGTGCTATACTCTCTCACCACCTGTCTCGTATGCTAGTTAGAGTATTGCCACTCCTTAGTAAGATATACGTGATTTACGAAAAAAGTACGCGTTCTAACGCATTTATAAGGATCTTCGCATGATCGAAGGCTAGTCCGTGATTCTTAACAATCTCATAATGCCGTTCCTTGATTCCCTTCTTTTTCTCTGTGACAGCTACGATAGAGGTACAGGCAATCCCTGCCTCCTTGTTTGTAAGGGTTAACTCATACGTCTGGATACGCTCTTCTTGCGTATTTTGTGTATTCACTAGGTTTACGTTCACTTCCGCAAATGCGGCCTCTTTGGCATCGTCTCCTGCCGTTACGGCAGTCTCTTTCTCTAAATAGGCAAGATAGGATACTGTAATGATTCTACCTCTTGGATCACGGTCTGGATCTCCCCATGTATGTAGCTGTACCACGGAAACATCCTTTACTCCTGTCTCCTCATATAATTCCCTTGCAGCAGATTCCTCTAATGATTCCTCCATCTCTGCAAATCCGCCAGGAAGCGCCCACCATCCGATGCAAGGATGATTCCTTCTCTTGATCAACAATACCTGCAATCCCGTATTATTGCTTGTAGGATCTACCCTTTCCTTTTCCTGTAACACGACGATATCTGCGGTTACTGAAGGGGATTTGTATTTATAAGGATCATATGCTACTAAGAATTCTTCTAACGATTTCCCGTTCTCATCTTTCGTTCCATCCCCTAAAAATTCTCTATAATTTGACTGTAATGCGGTCATTCTTCTTTCCTCCTTTTCCGCCTAATTCCTGCTACTTGCAAGCTTATTCCTTATTATACTATAATAAGGATACCGCGTTAAGTAATATTCACGTCGAAACTTGGAGGTTACAAAGATGAACGGTTCCCATGAAAAGTACATACGATTTATCGAAGAATTA
>CALZJY010000010.1 GCA_945787925.1 uncultured Anaerosporobacter sp.
CAACGAGCAGTAGCTCATCAAACTTGTTCACTCCATAATCTGCTGCTGTCTCAATCAACTTCTTCGTAATCTCAATTGAAGTATCTAATAATGGCTTCGTAATCTCATCAAACTTCTCCCTTGTAAGTTCGATGATCGCCTTATATCCTTGCACATGAAGCATCAGCGTTGTCTTATCCCTGCTAGAAAGCTGCATCTTTGCACGCTCTACCTTGATTGCCAAGTCCTGTTTTGCCTCATCGTCATACTCTCCATGGAACCCAGTCTTTTCTTCAAAGACTTCTGCCACGTAACGCATTACGGCTGCATCCCAGTCCTTTCCGCCAAGGTCATGATCGCCATCCGTACAAATCACATTGATATCGCCGCCTCTTACCTGCATAACCGTCACGTCAAACGTTCCGCCGCCAAGGTCATAAACTAACAGTGTCTTTTCGCTATCGCATTTACTACATCCATAATAAATCGCTGCTGCCGTTGGCTCATCCAAGATGGAGATTACATGCAGCCCTGCTAAGATCCCTGCCTGCTTCGTTGCCGTCCTTTCTGCCTCGCCAAAATAAGCAGGGCAAGTGATTACGACATCCTTTACATCATCATCTAACAATTCTCCCGCATCCCTACAGATCTTCTGTAAGATACAGGCACTTGCTTCCACAGGGGAAATGGTCTTGTCATCGTGAATACCATAAACGATTGTGGATTCCCGCCCCATCTTTGTCTTGATTAAGGACAAGGTATTTTTAGCATACATCACAGCCGTATCCTTCGCCACCTGTCCTACCACGACTTCATTGCTGTCCTCAGAAAATTGAACCACGCTTGGGGTCGTGTTGGTACCTTCCCGGTTCTGAACCACCACAGGCCTTCCTGTCTCATCCTGATATGCAATGCAGGAATAGGTTGTTCCAAGGTCTATTCCGTATACATACTTTGACATATCACACCTCCTGATGTTTAATCGATGCTAATCTGATACTTGTAAGTCTTTACTTTCTCAGGCCAGATCACTTTGCCCTTATATCGATATCCAAAGCCTAAGCTTTCTGCAATCTTGCTGTTTAGCTCTGGCTGATTGGTTACGATTACCGATACGATTCTCTGCTGGATTGGAGTATAGTTATCCCCTGGCATTCCTTTAAATACTTCTACTCCATAGCTGTCTAGCACGTTATGTAAATCTAAGATAAAGTCTGTAATGATCGTGCTTGCCTTCTTCTCTGCTTCGCCCTTTTCTGCAAATGCCAGACCTGCCTTACGGATGTTGTCTACGACTTCGATAATGTCTACTAGAAGTGGTTTCAACAACATGGCATACATGTCATTGCGATAATTTTGAAGTTCTGCATGCATGCTGTCTACGATCTTTTCCTGCTTCGCATCGTAGCTAATACGGCTTTTGAACTGTTCTGACAGTTCTTCTAACATCTGTACCGTAGTCGATAGCTTATCATCTAACTTCTCTAACACATTCATTTCCTGCTCTACTACAATATTCGCCATATTTTCGTCCATATTATCATCCTTTCAACATTTCACCAGATTTACTCCCTGCCCAAGAGTTTCTATGCCTTCTACATTTTTATTAACAAGCAGTACGCTTTAGAACCGCTCACAGCCACAGGCAGAAAAACGGAATGTTTTTATTACATTACAGTGCACCATCATGTATATTAGTCAGTAATTAGTACTTTTTACAAAGGAGGATTCTTATGCAATTAGCTACTTTTGTTTTTTTCCTACTTCCACTTCCTGTGGTATATGGAATCTGTTTCTTTACATTACATAATTACAAGCATCTAAACTATACGTCCATCGTTTCCTTATTAGTCGGAAACTTCTTTTGCGTAGCAAGTGGTTTAGAGTTCTTTGTGGAGTCTCGCACTCCTCTATTCTTAATCGGATACCTGTTCCTACTAATTGGAATCAGCCTCGGTATCTTATACTTAAAAGGCAAGAAACAAGCAAACTAACAAAGTGTGCATTCTACGCCCTTCTTTTTCGGGCTTTTTTGTTGCATCGGGGATTGCAACGCAATTTCCTATGCAATAAAAAAACGGATGATTCGAAGTTGTCTACCTTACGTTGACTTCTTCTGATCATCCATCTTTTTAATTACTGAACGCGGACAAGCTTTTTGGAGCAAATGCTAGCAAGACATAATCTAATCCTTGAATAGCTGTTGCATACTCGCTAATGCTTCCTTCATAATAGTTCGGATCTACCACATATAACTCGGAACATAACGTAGATAAGAACGCCGCCACTGGCGTAAACATGGAGTCTTTGACGATTAACACTTTTGGTCCCTTCGTATTGTTATGATTCTTAATATGGATCAGTCCTTGTTCTCCATACAAATAGGTTCCATAGCTATTGCCTTTCGTTCGAAGTGCCGCTCCATTTAATAGAACTTCATCAAACGTCCCTTCTGATTTTATCGTCGATTGTCCAATCGTCCTAATCACCGTGTATTCGGTTTCAAACTTTGGATAAAGCACGGTAAAGTCATCTACTCCGCCATACAAAAGTCCCGTCTTTCTTCCTAAGGAGCCTACAAACAGATCTGGATAGGTAATCTGGTTATACTGTTTTATATCCGTATACTGTTTTGCATTGCTGCACTTCATTCCATATTGGTTGGTCAGTGCCTCAGTTAACTTTCCAAACATAAAAAAGGCAGTTTGTGTCGTCCAGTTATGGTCTGTCTTATAAAATAAGGCATCTTGTGTAGCAATTGCCTCTGGCAGCCAGCTACGAAGATCGATGCAATCCACACCACGAGCACTCACCGCTGCAAGAAAGTGATCTGCGGTCTCATTGGCATAATCATAGGGAAGACCGTTCTCCAGCTTCGTATGCCCTTTGATATATTTATCTGGCGCCATGACATATAAGACCTTCGTTCCTTGCGCCTCTACTTTCTTCTGAAACTTTTGCACTTTCTTTGCATCGGAAACTACCTTCTTTGGCCCCGTTGCAAATTCCATTTGATGAAGGTTTCCTTCTTGGTCCTGAACCACTTCAAAATCATGTTCTTCCTGTTTCCCAAGCAAGCGCTGTACAAAGCCATACCCCTCTACCAATGCAGACTTTCCCACAAGTTTCTCATTTACCACGTTTTCTATCTTAGCGACAAACTCTTTTATCTGAATTCCCTGCCTCGCTTGTTCCTTTACTACAAGGACCATCTCTTTTCCCGTCCAATGCCACTGCATGATGGCTCCAAGAAACAAAACAGTGACAAAGAAAACGGCTGCCACTACCTTCTTTTTAAACACTCTTCTCATCATTTCCCCCCTAAAAGCCAAAATAAGAAAATGGTGGTCGGATTCCTTTTACGATATAACAAAGGCAAAGAAGGAATACACCGCCGATTACGATTGGATACAATATCTCAAATACGATTGTTCCTGATTTTTCTTCGCTAAGGTACTTATTTGTCTTTCTAGCAACTGGAGTGCAAAACAAGATTCCTACCAAGAACCATACCGCGTTCTCTTTTACGAACATCCATGCCATAGGGCTAAGCACGCCCCCTGCGCTTGTGCCAAATAAGGCTCCAATATACTGCCCCGCCTCTACTAAGTTTGCACAGCGGAACAACACCATGCCGATCAAAATCGCAACTAACGTATATCCGTGTCGCATTACATTTGGAATCCTTTGTTCTCCCAAACGGAATAACTCTTCCATAGAATATACGGTAAAATTCCAAAGTCCCCAGAATAAGAAGGTCCATTCTGCACCATACCAAACTCCTGTAAGGAGCCATACAATCAAGATGTTACGAACCATGATATCCTTATTCCTTACTCTAGACCCTCCAAGCGGCAGATACACATAGTCTCGAAACCATACATCTAGAGACATATTCCATCTCCTCCAAAACTCTCCGACGGACTTCGCAATATACGGATAGTTAAAGTTCTCTTCTAACTTAAATCCAAACAACAGGGATAGCCCAATGGCCATATCCGAATATCCAGAAAACTCATAATAAATCTGTAATGCAAAGGCGATGATGCCAACCCAGGCTAACGTAACTGCCACTTCTCCTTGCTGATGCATGGAAAAGATTCGATCCACAACCGTTCCCATCGTACTTCCAATCAAGACGCATTTCGAAAGTCCTACGATAAACCTACTGCTTCCTACTCCAAACTTCGCCATAGACTCTTTACGAAATAGCAGCTGGCTCTCCATCCCTTCATACTTTACAATCGGTCCAGCAATTAGAACTGGGAAACATACCAAGTAGATTCCTAAGCAACAGAAGCTTTTCTGTACGGCTACCTTTTTGCGATAGACATCCGTAAGATAAGAAATGCCTCGTAACGTAAAAAAGGAAATTCCAATCGGAACAAGGACAGAGGGAATGACGAGCTGGCTCTTTCTTGGCAGCCACCCATTTACAATTTCGAGGAGAAATGCAATATATTTAAAGCCAATCAGCAATATCACGTTACTTAGGATTCCGATTACAAAAGCTGTCTTACGTAGCTCTTTCTTTTGATCCCATCGAAACATCATAAGGCCGATTCCATACATGACCCCAATGAATCCGAGCACCATCACCGCATACGCAGGCTGCACCCATGCATAAAACAGCAGGCTTGCTACCAATAACACAGCATTTTGTAACGTTCTAGACCACGCACTGGCATAATATAGAATCAGTACAGCTGACAAAAAGTAAAATATAAACAATATACTTGAAAACAACATCTCTCTCCTATCGCCTCCAAATCCTTCTACTATAGAACACGAGATAAGACACCATTCCCGCCACTAGTAAGATACGTAAGGCAAATTCTAATGCTTCTGCCATACTCTCGCTTTTTGCAGCATGATTATACATTGCTGCCTCTTCTACCGTTGGTACGGCATAGGCAACTTCCAGTTCTGGATGATTACGATACCATGGCTCCAGAATAGAAACCGGATATCCAATCTGACTGCTGTCTGGTAATCTAAAGACGATGGACATCTCTTGTTCCTGCGCGGAATCAGAAATGACAACTACACCTTCCTCGGTAAGACGCACGCCTTCCCCCTCTGTTTCAATCGTGATCTTACAGTCCTTTAACGGAACTTCTCCTGAATAGATGGCATACTCATACTCATATTCCCCATTGGATGGAATCTTCGTCTGTGCTGCCCCTCTTACTTGATAGTTCTTTTGCAGATATTTCGCTAACGTACTTTCTTTTTTCAATAGCTGCACTCGCTCAATCGTACACTGCGTCTCTACTGCTTCTGGCTCCACAAAGATAAATGCTAACTGATTGACACGAAGAAGCTCTGCTCCTCTTGCTACCCTGTCAACCGGAAGCAAGATATCGCCTGAAAAATCTTTTGGTACTGGAAATGTTCCATTCTCTACCGTAGTGACCTGATATTTCGTGGATCCTTTTCTTCTTAAAAGGATCTGTTCGCCATCTCGAAATGCTAATGCCTTCCCATGCTTATCAATCAGATTTAGGTTCATTGCCAACTCTTTCTTTGCAGATAAGCCAACCACGATTAGCTCTCCTTGTCTTAGCTCGCTTTTTCCTGCCATATATAAAACACTTGTATAATAGCCTTCTTTTAATGCCTTTGTACTGATGGAAACCTCAAGTTCATCATTCTTATTGGTCTTTAACACCGTACGTCCACCATTATTGGTATATTTGATTTTAGAAAGCACATAGTCAGTCTTTACCTGCCCATTTGCATGTGCTACTTGGGAATATCCGCTCCACAGAACGCACACGCCAGCAAATAAACTGATTATGGCTCTCCTATAACCATTCCATTTCATCATACTCAACCTCGATTTGTGCCTTTCTCTTTGTTTCTAGAGTGCTTTCTAGCTGCTTTTCATGGCGTTTTTGCACTTGATACAGGAGCGCCGGAAGTTGTTCATCATGAATAAGCTCCTCTAAATTCACAATTCTATATAGCTTTGCCATACCATAAAATCCTGCTGCTTCTGACACCTCATAGTTTGAAAGTTCTTTTACATATTCTACAAGTACCTTACAATCATTCCTTAGCTTAAAAAGCATACGATGTGCGTGTTCTGACATACCTTGTAACGCCATATATTCATAATTGAAATTAAGTACTCTTACCTCTGTTCCATTCTCACAAACAAGTTCCCTTTGCACTGGAATCCTTGGGAGTTTTCTCTTATATCCTTTTGTCTTCTCTGGGCGTCTGCTCAGATTGATATATAAATCCTCCATAAAACCATATTCTTTCTTGATTTCTTGTGTACGTGGAGGAACACGATCATGAAGAATATGAAGCAGGATTCGATACTCGTCTTCGTTCATCTTCTGAAACGAAAATGCGTATTTATAGCCTTCTTCCTCCTCTAATACTTGTACAATTTTCGCTGTACCATGAAATACATACCTACCATCGTCAATTCTTACCTTTCCAAGCTCCTCTGGTGGAAGATACTCTGGATACTTCAAATGCATCGAGAATCCGCCTTCACAGATATCATAAATCTTTCCTTGGAATACTCTCTCCTCGTATGCCACGGAAACTTCTGCATCAATCTGAAATCTCTCATATTTTCTACGGCTTGTTCTTCCCGCCATAAATAAAATCGCCATCACGTAGTTATATAAATTCAGTAACAACCAAAAGACTAAGCATAAAAGGGATACATCTCCCGTCTCAAAAATCATTCGGATACAGTTTGCAATTCCTATGATTGAAAGGATTGCTAAAATCACATGGGGAATTGCATACTTCCTATATTTTGTCTTCTGGCTTGGATTCCCCTTTCGCGTCACTTGAAACTTCTTCAGGGAAATCCCACACATCTCTAACAGTACATCCTTTAGCAATAACGGAAATAAGATGGTCTCATAAATATTCGTCCATCTCGTCGTACGGATGTTACCCGATAACCATTTCAATGTCTTCGAATTTAAGACATACATAGGAAGCCAGAAAAGTAACAACGTGATTGGAGATGCCACTAACACTGTCACTCCAAATACAGAATATACAAGCGGTGCTAGACAATATACGAAACGCTTCACGCAGGAATACCAATATACGATGGAGTTTAGATATGAAATCTTCTGTTTTACAGACAACCCCTTTTGAAATAAGATATTCAGCTTTCTTCCTGTCTGGATACAGCCCCTTGCCCATCGTCTTCTCTGACTAATCAAGCTCTCTAAATCCTCTGGAGAAAGTCCTGAGGCATGCACTTCATCTGTCGCATAACAAGAATATCCCTTGCTTTGAATCAACATTCCTGTTGCAAAATCCTCAGTAATTACATTGGTTACGAATCCACCGATTTCATCTAATGCTTCCCTTGCAATGACCGTATTTGATCCGCCATAGATCACAGAATTTGTCTTATTTTTTGCTAACTGAATGTCTTTATAAAAATAATCCTGTTCATTGGGAATCGTATGTTCCGAATACAAGTTATATTGAAATAAATCTAGGTTATAAAAACTTTGCGGCATTTGAATAAATCCAACCTTCTTCTCCGCAATAAAATAAGGAACCGTTGCCATTAAAAAATCACTCATCGGAATCATGTCCGCATCAAACGTCACGACTAGTTCTCCTTTAGTACGCTTCAATGCATGATTTAAATTACCGGCTTTTGCTCCTTCTCTGTCCTCTCTTGCAAAATATCCTATCTGAAAATGTTCTGCGAGCTTTTTCATTTCTTCTCGTCCACCATCATCACATAAAAAGATTTTGACTTTCTCCTTATCTGGATACTGCATATTCACACAGCCATTGACTGTTTTATATAATAGCTCTACTGGTTCGTTATACGTCGCAATCAATACATCTACCGTGGGAAACTTCTCCTCGTCTACCTTCGGAAGCTTTGGACGTTTCTTATCCGCCATATGGTAAAAATGTATAATCTCCTCAAAAACCCCTGTAAACTCTGCTACAAGTAGGATTACGCCAAAGATTACAGAAAGGATGCCGTATCCAATTGGCAACGTGAAAAATACACGCCAGATCAAATACACCAACGTAGAAAGAATCGTAGTAACGACAAGTACTCTCTCTTTACTAGAATTCAACACTCTGTCCTCCAACCTTTTCTTTTCTTTCTAATTCGACATTTTTTGTCAATACTTTTTCATTATAACGTCATGGCTTTTCTTTGTATATACGGAAGATTCATCCACAAAATAAAATTTATTCCATTTGTAATCAGTAAAAAAAGACCAGCAAAGCCTTATACTTCGCTGGTCTTTCGGTTTTATTTTAAATTTAATTTGGCGAATGCATCCGCAAATGCATTATTTACAGGTGCTTCTTCTTTTTGCATATTTTTTAGGTAGCGGTTGACATCCTTTCTAGATACGCCCGCTCCTTCTTTCTTACGGCGTTCTGTAAAGTTAGATAACTTTTCTTTATATCCACATTTACAAATGAATTTTTGATTTTCGCCCTTTCCTACCATTTCCATGCGTTTATGGCATTTCGGACATCTTGCATTACTTGTTCTAGAAATCGTTTCACGGTATCCACATTCACGGTCCTGACATACGTGCATTGTAGAATTCTTTCCTTTTACAAGTAACATCTTCTTCCCACACTCCGGACAAGTATGGTTTGTAAGGTTATCATGACGGAACTTTCCTTCGCCTGCCTTGATTTCATCAATCAGCTCATTCGTATACGTCTTGATTTCCTTCATAAATGCATCTCTTCTTAATTTGCCAGATGCAATCTGCATTAATTTACGTTCCCAATCCGCAGTAAGTTCTGGTTTTTTCAAGTCTTCTGGCACTAACTCTAGTAATTGTTTTGCCTTGCTTGTGATTACGATATCTTTGTCTCGTTTTTCAATTAAGAAGCTATTGAATAATTTTTCAATGATATCGGCTCTTGTAGCAACCGTACCAAGACCACCAGTTTCTCCAAGAATCTTAATGTCTTCCTTGTCATGGCTTTGCATATAGTGTACTGGATTTTCCATTGCAGAAAGTAAGCTAGCTTCATTGAAGTACGCTGGTGGCGTTGTCTTTCCTTCTGTCATCGTTACGTTTAATACAGGAATCACATCGCCTTTATTTAACTCTGGAAGGCTTTGATCTTTTTGATCGGTTCTTCCATTGTCCTCGTCTTCTTCATAAGAAGAATCATAAACTTCTTTCCAGCCCATCTTTTCAATTTTCTTTCCTTTGCAAGTGAAACGTTCTCCTTCCACTTCCCCAACTACGGTTGTCTGTACATATTCAAATGGTGGATATAACACGCTTAAGAAACGCTTTACGACTAAGTCATAAATCTTACGTTCTTCATTTGTCATATGATCTAGTTGCACGAATTGTTCTGTTGGAATGATTGCGTGATGGTCGCTTACCTTGCTGTTATTTACAAAGGATGCCTTTGGAGAGAACTTTTGTCTTGCTAACATTGCTGCTATCTTACGGTATGGACCTACTGCACATGCCGCTAGACGTTCTGGAATCGTATCCACGATATCAGAAGTAAGGTATCTAGAATCTGTTCTTGGGTAAGTTAATACCTTATGGTTTTCATATAAACGCTGCATGATGTTTAATGTTTGTTTCGCACTAAATCCAAATAATTTATTGGCATCTCGTTGTAACTCTGTTAAGTCATAAAGGGCTGGTGCTGGCTGTTTCTTTGTCGCCTTTATCACTTCTGTAATCGTGAAGTTACCACCATTTACTTTATTTACTACCGCTTTTACTTTTTCCTTATCAAAGCTTCTCGTATTTCCGTTTTTGTCCATCTGCCATGTTAGTTGGAAGACCGAATCCTTTTTCACGGCTGCCTTGATTCCATAGTAGGATTTTGGCACGAACTTACGGATGTCTTCTTCTCTCTTTGCAATCATTGCTAACGTCGGAGTCTGTACACGTCCACAAGAAAGGCTTGCATTGTATTTACAAGTCAATGCTCTTGTGACATTAAGCCCTACAAGCCAGTCGCATTGATTCCGACTAACCAATCGGCTTCCGCACGGGACACTGCTGCACGATATAAGTTATCGTATTCTTTTGCATCCTTTAATTGTTCAAACCCTTGTTTGATTGCCTTATCTGTTACTGAAGAAATCCATAAACGTTTGACCGGCTTTTTCACATTGGCCTTTTCTAAAATCCAACGTGCAACAAGCTCACCCTCACGTCCTGCATCTGTTGCAATGACTACACTCTTAACATCCCCACGGTTTAATTGTGCCTTTACTGCTTGATATTGCTTATTTGTCTGACGGATGACTTCTAGCTTTAAGTCTTTTGGAATCATTGGCAGATGTGCCATGTTCCATTCTTTATATTTATCATCATAGCGTTCTGGATCAGATAGGGTAACTAAATGTCCTAACGCCCAAGTTACGATATATTTATTGCCCTCTAAGGCACCATTGATTTTCTTATTGCAGTTTAGGACTCTTGCGATATCACGTCCTACACTTGGCTTTTCTGCAATTACGACGATTTTTTCTGCCATAAATCAAAAACTCCTTTTCTTGCTTTTCTTTGTTAATGGTAACATCATTTCCTACTGTTGTAAATTTATTTCACCATCGTAAGGGAGAGGATTCCGTCCTCGTTTTCCACAGTAACGCTTTTCTTCTTTTTTTATGCCTCAAACAGAAAAACAGCAGGCACTTTTCTGTCCTGCTGCTCCTTCTTATATACGATATTATACGCCTTGTTCTACCGTTTCACGTAGGCCAAGCATATATTTCTCCATTTCGTCTGCAACCACTTTGGCTGTCGCTACTGCCTGTACTACCGTTTTTGCGCCTGTTACTACGTCACCAGATGCAAATACGCCTTGTTTTGTCGTATGGCCACATTCATCCGTCACAAGAAGTCCCCAACGATTCGTATCTAGGGATTTCGTTGTGGAAACGATATTGGACCTTGGACTTTGGCTTACCGCGATGATGATGACGTCACAAGGGAATTCGCCTTCCGTGCCTTCCTTGTTTACGGTAATGATTCTTCCCTCTTCATCCGTTGCATTTTCTGTCTCGATATATTTTACGCCTTGTTTTGTAAGTTCTAGTGGCGCTTTGAACAATTCAAATTTGATTCCATCCTCTTTTGCTTCCTGTAATTCAACTTTCGTACAAGGCATATTTTCAAATCCTTTACGGTACAGCACATACACATCGCTTGCACCAGAACGGATTGCCGTACGGCTTGCATCCATCGCTACATTTCCTGCACCGATGACACAGACACGTTTTCCTGTAAAGTCATATGCCTCTGGAGCTTTTAAGTAATCAATTGCATAATGTACGTTACCTAATGTTTCTCCTTTGATGCGAAGTGGCTTTGGATTCCATACACCAGTACCGATAAAGATTGCCTTATATCCATCCTCAAACATCGTATCTAACGTGATAACTGGACCAATCAATGTATTTGGACGAATCTTTACTCCAAGCTGTACTAATTTTTCTTTAAATATATCTACTAAATGATTTGGCAGGCGGTATTCTGGAATTCCGTATCTCATAACGCCGCCAATCTTATCATGAGCATCGAAAATAGTAACGTCGTAGCCTCTTTGCGCAAGGATGAATGCAATCGTAATCCCCGCAGGACCTCCACCAATGATTGCTACATCATCTTTCTTCTCTGAAATTTCTTCAAATTGAATGTTCTCAATATAATATTGGGAAATTTCTTTTTCAATTTCATGAAAATCAACGGGACGATCTTTAATGCCCTTAATGCAATTCCCCTTACATTGATCTTCATGTGGGCAAACAATTGCACATACAGCACTTAATGGGTTATTCTGGAATAACAGTTCTCCAGCTTCCATCAATTTTCCCTCTTTGTAAAGCTCAATGACTTGTGGAATTGGAGTTGCAATTGGACAATATTTCTGACAACGTGGATTTTTACATTGTAAACAACGATTTGCTTCTTCTACAAATAAAGCGTTCATAGTATGGTTCCCTCCAATTTCAATTTAGTATCTATTATAACCAATCACTAATACGATTGCCACATGAATTTTTCATAAAACTCATGATTAATCGTTCGCAATTCCCGATTCTTTCTATTTTTTTATCCCAAATAGGAATAAAATTTATTTTTTTTGCGATACTTTAGAGGGACAAGACTTATCGATAGGAGTATAACAACATGAGCAAACAATCAAATCAGCGTTACCGTAAAGAATTAGAAAAAAGAAATACTGCACATTCAGAAAGCATGAACTCCACTGGAAAGGATGGCTGCCAGAATTCTTCCAATACTGCCACTAGCAGCACATCAAAAAACGGTTCCAATACTCTTGTTAACCAATCTAAAAATTAGTCCCAACGAACAGAAAAAAGAAATCCTATGCTCTTACACACAGCATAGGATTTCTTTTTTATTAATAAACAAAAAGCCCCAATTCCTCTCGAAAACTTCGATGCACTTGGTCCTTATGGGCCCTTCGAACATAGATATAGTAGTGATACTCGGTACATGCTCTCCAGTCATATGTGGCTACTAGCTTTTCTTTATATCTGATTTTTTGTTCTTTCAGCCAATTTTTCGCCTTTAGAAAACTCTCTTCCGAACATGTGTGGAGTACTTGTGCGTTATAAAACAACATCCAACCACCTCTCTATATCTTATTCATAGGAGGTGATGAGTTGCATAAACTGCTCTCCATAATGATTATATTTTACTTCCCCAACGCCATTTACCTCTAACATCTCTTCCTTCGTCTTTGGCATCCTTCTGCACATATCTGCTAAGGACTTGTCTGAGAAAATCAAATATGGCGGTACTTTCTTCTCCTTTGCAATCTCATAACGCAGGCTGCGAAGTTGTTCAAATAATCCAGCATCCACATCGCCTTCCAGTTCGGCCTTCTTGCTCTTTTGTTTCTTCGCAGCAGAAACCTTTCTCTCCTCTTTCGGGAATTTCATCATTACGACGGCTTCCTCATCTGCTAAAAAGTCAACTCCCGCTTCCGCAATCTTTGCAACCGGATACTCTTCGTCTGTGAGGTAAATGTAGTTCGTAAGCATCATATGGTTTGCAATCTGTCGCAATCTTGGAATCGTATACTCTGCTGCCGTATTATAGTATGGGTTCTCATCCAAATGGAATTTCAACACTTTCTGTGCCTTGCTTCCACGAACCGCATCAATGATCACACTGATTCCATATCGTTCTCCTGCCGCATCAATTGCTCCGACGATTGCCCTTGCCGCTTTCGTCACATCCACGTCTACGAATTCTGTCAGACAATTGCTGCAATTGCCGCAATACGTATCCTTATACTCCCCAAAATAACGCAACATATAATCACGAAGGCAATCATTCGTAAAACAATAAAACGTCATCTTCTTCAAGCGTTCTCTGTCCCTGCTTATGACAAGTTCTAGCGCCTCTCCGCTTAACTCCTCATTCTCCCTTGCATGATCGATAAAGTATTGGTTCGTGACCACATCCTGACCGCTGTATAACAGGATGCATTCTGCCTTTTCTCCATCTCTCCCTGCACGGCCTGCTTCCTGATAATAGCTCTCCATATTTTTCGGCATATTATAATGGATAACGAAACGGACGTTACTCTTATCGATTCCCATACCGAATGCATTGGTTGCCACCATGATCGGCTTCACATCATAAATGAAATCATCCTGATTCTTTTCTCGTTCCCAATCGCTCAATCCTGCATGGTATCTTGTCGCCCCATATCCATCACGAATCAATAAGTCACAGACTTCCTCTACATTCTTTCTCGTATTGCAATAAATCACGCCGCTTGTATTCGGATGTTCCTCTAAATACTTACGGATTTCTTCGTATTTATTTCCCGGATGCTTCACTTCGAAATAGAGATTCGTACGGTCGAATCCTGTCGTCACAACGGTTGGCTGTTCTAATCCTAATAACTGGATGACATCCTCTTTTACTTCCTTCGTAGCGGTTGCCGTAAAGGCGCTGATGATCGGCCTCTTTGGCAATGCATTGATAAAGTCAATGATTTTCAAATAGCTTGGACGAAAGTCCTGTCCCCACTGGCTCACACAATGCACCTCGTCGATGCTTACCATGGAAATCTCCGCTTGCATGGCAAACTCCAAAAAGGAATCGGTAAGCAAACGCTCTGGTGCCACATAAATAATCTTGTATTTTCCTGTCTTTGCAAACTCAAGCGCCTTAAAATACTGGTTCATCGTAAGAGAGCTATTGAGATACGCTGCATACACGCCCATCTGGTTTAATGCCTGTACCTGGTCTTTCATCAAAGAGATTAACGGCGAAATGACAATCGTAATTCCCGACAGCATAAGCGCTGGCAGCTGATAACAAATCGATTTCCCCGCACCTGTCGGCATGATTCCAAACGTATCTCTTCCTGAAAGAATGCTTGTGACTAACTCCTCCTGTCCTTCACGAAATCCATCATATCCATAGTATTGTTTTAAGATTTTTTTTGCTTGTTGGCTATATTGCTGCATTCTAACACCTAACTTCCCGTTCAATTTATCTAACAATCGATATTATAGTCTAAAATAAACAACAAATCTATTCCTGTAAATAATTCCAAAGAAATTCGTCCTTTTTCAATCGTCAACCCGCTCGCCATATAAGGTTGACAACCGATTATTTTTTCTATATAATACCAAATATAAACAAAAATTACATATCAATTCAGGAGGGAATCACAATGAACCAAAGAACTTTTACAACCACTCAATTGGTCGTTACTGCTTTAATGGCCGCAATCACATGTGTCGTAGGGCCCTTTTCGGTACCCCTTCCATTTACGCCAGTTCCTATTTCACTGACAAACTTCGTCATCTATCTTTGTGCTTACCTGCTTCCAGTAAAATTGTGCTCTATGAGCTACTTGCTCTATCTATTATTAGGGCTTGTAGGACTCCCTGTATTCTCAGGATTCACAGGAGGTGCTGCCAAATTAGCAGGCCCTACTGGAGGATATCTGATTGGATTCCTGCTTACTGCCATTTGCGCAAGCTATATGATCCAGACCTTTGAACATAAATCATACATGCATGTGATCGGCATGGTTAGCGGACTCTTCTTCGCTTACCTGCTAGGAACCGTTTGGTTCTGCATGCAGCAACATGTAAGTTTCGTAGCTGCATTAAGCTCCTGCGTCCTCCCATTTCTACCAGGGGATGCAGCAAAAATCGTGGTCGCCGTGTTAGTGGGCATTCCTCTTCGCAAACGAATCGGTTCCTTACAAACTGCATAGCGCTAAAAACGCCTCTTATTTTTGAGGCGTTTTTTTATTGCATAGGAAATTGCGAAGACACTTTGTTCTTAAATGTATTTCACTTGCTGAATAAGATTTCTCAGCTTGGTAATTATAAGTAGCGTTAAAATATTTTTATAAAGGAGGTTTGTACCTATGAAAAAATTCATATGTACAGTCTGTGGGTATATCCACGAGGGAGAAGAACCACCAGAAGTATGTCCAATCTGTAATGCACCAAGCTCAAAATTCGAAGCTATGTCTGCAGAATATCAATGGGCAGACGAACATCGCATCGGGGTTGCTTCTGATGTAGAACCTGAGATCTTAAACGACTTACGTGCTAATTTTACTGGAGAATGTACCGAAGTTGGAATGTACCTTGCTATGAGTCGTCAAGCAGATCGTGAAGGATATCCTGAAGTTGCAGAAGCATACAAACGTATCGCATGGGAAGAGGCCGAACATGCAAGCAAGTTCGCTGAACTTCTTGGCGAAGTAGTCGTTCCTTGTACAAAGGATAACCTAAAAGCAAGAATTGATGCCGAATATGGCGCTTCACAAGGCAAAAAAGAATTAGCAACCAAAGCGAAAAAAGCAAACCTAGATGCCATCCATGACACCGTTCATGAAATGTGTAAAGATGAAGCGAGACATGGCTGCGCATTCAAAGGCCTATATGATCGTTATTTTAATTAAAGGAGTGATTTTAAACTATGACACAAGTTCACTGTGACGTAACCTCTTGTTCTTATAACAAAGATTATGGCTGCCATATGGATCCAATCAACGTAGGTGGAAAAGGAGCTTCTTTCGAAAACCTTACTTGCTGTGGCAGTTACTTAAATAAGCATACGTATAGTAATTTGGCAGAATATACGTATCGCCGTGGCGAAGCAGATACCGTACACTGTAACGTTTCTAGCTGTAAATATAACGAAAGCCAGTTATGCAGCAAAGACCATATCGATATCTGTTGTTCCAAAGAGACTGATTATTATATGGATACAAACTGCGGTAGCTTTGAAAAACAATGTTAACTATATTCTTGTCATAAGAAAAAGGGAGACGATTCGCATTTCGATCGTCTCCCATTTCCCTATCTAGAACCTTCCCTACCTAATACCACTAATACGGTCTTAAATAGAATCTTAATATCCAATCCCAAAGACCAATTCTTAATATACTCATTGTCCAGCTTTACAACTTCCTTAAAGTCGCTGATATCGCTACGGCCACTCACTTGCCACATTCCGGTCATGCCCGTCTGTGCTGCCAATCGGCTCTTATCTTGCAACTCATATTGCTCATACTCATCGACTGTTGGAGGCCTTGTCCCAACAAGACTCATATCTCCCTTAAATACATTCCAAAACTGTGGCAGTTCATCAATACTAAGGGCACGCAATACATGCCCTGCTGGAAAAATTCTTGGATCATTCTTTAATTTAAACATCAGGCCATCCATTTCATTTTGTTCCATAAGTTCTGCCTTCCTAGCCTCTGCATCCAAATACATGGTCCTAAACTTGTAAATTCGGAATCTCCTTCCATTTTTCCCGACACGCACCTGACTAAAGAAAATCGGCCCTGGAGATTG
>CALZJY010000011.1 GCA_945787925.1 uncultured Anaerosporobacter sp.
ACATTTCTCCGCTCTACACTTAACGCGTGTAACGCACAGCCCTACAGGAAGCGTTCCTTCACATTCGAACTGTGAGCTCTAGAGTGTTCCATATACCACTTATCCTCCGCAGCAAGGCTCTCAGTCGGTGACCTTGCATTCCTGTCATGGAAGAAAACCATGGGATACAGTCTCTTTCATTGCCGATGTTTTTTATTTTTTTGAAAAAATTTATTGAAATACTATCACATGTATTTTAGGAAAACAAGGGGTTATTAAAAAACTTTCTTTTTTTTCTCTCGATGGCATTTTATATTTTTGTTAGATTCCTATTTAAGTTAAAAAAAGAAAGAGTAAATCGAACATTTTCCCTTACCGATTGACTCTTTCTTTTCGTTCAGCTTCTCTCATATTCTATTCTAGTACAGATTCTTTTCCTCCTGTAAGCGCATCATCTCCCGCACAAATTCTTGCTTTGTCATCTTGTGTGGACGATACTCTTGATAAACCTCTAACTCCTCTTCCTCGTATTCACGTTCCCTTAATAATTCCGCAAATTGACTACGCATACTCGTTCCCCCTGTCCCCTTCAGACTATTGTTTTTGTAAACTTTCACAAATTCTGCAAAGAAACATTATGTAAACAAGTAAGAATATAATACATTTGGAAATTAATGTCAAGCTATTCGTCATTTTTATTAATTTTTTCAAGTAAATCGTTCATTTTTAATGCATCTTTTTTATCTCCATAGAAATTTAGTGCAAAATTAATCCAATAAATGACCGCAACTGTCACTGCGATTAATAAAATATTTACTAACCGCCCCCTTACACATGTGAACGCAAAGAAAAATACGACTACGTTGATATAAATATAGTGCAAGATATTTCGAATCAATTCCTGCCTCTTCGTGAGCTCCTTTTGAAATGCAAACAACAAATCACCCAATGCACAAAAGATTGCCATAAGCTCAATTTGCCCTAAATCTCCCAGCTTGATCGTCTGGCTTGCACCTTCCCGGAACATCCATAATAGGTTTGCCCCAATGATTAACGTAAATACCGTGCAATATCGATAGAACATAACTCGAATCAGCTTTTTCTTTTCCTCCATTCTTTTCTCCTCCTAAATCCTTAACATCTGTTTTAGTACTGCCACATACTGTCTTGATATGATGACTCGCTCACCATTTAACAAAAGTGCCTCTAGCCTTCCGCTAAAAGCAGGCGACAGCGTCTTAATCTTGGAACGGTTTAAGATTACTGACTTACTTGCACGAAAAAATTCTGTATTCTTAAAGTCACGCTCAAACTCATATAGCTTTCATTTGGACTCGTAGACATTGTCTTTGGTATATAAGAAGACTTTGTTGTCAACGGCCTCTATGTAATAAACATCATGTGGGTCCAACATATAGAGACTGTCGTTCCTCTCTGCTCAATTCTATAATCCTAGATATGCCTGTTTTACCTTTTCATCCTTTAATAGGTCTTTCGCATCTCCGCTCATCGCAATTCTTCCTGTCTCTAATACATAGGCACGGTCCGCAATGGCTAATGCCATCTTTGCATTCTGCTCTACTAACAATACAGTGATTCCCTGTTTATGTACCTCTTTTACGATACTAAAGATTTCTTTTACTAGCAGCGGGGAGAGTCCCATAGACGGCTCATCCATCAACAGAATCTTTGGCTTGCTCATAAGCGCCCGCCCTACTGCCAACATCTGCTGTTCTCCTCCAGAAAGCGTTCCTGCTAGCTGTTTCTTTCGTTCTTTCAGCCTTGGAAACCGTTCAAATACTTCCGTTATGGCATCCTGGATTTCTTCTCGTTTTCTTTTCCTGCAATAGGCCCCCATCTCTAGATTCTCTGCTACCGTCATATCAGGAAAGATATGTCGTCCTTCTGGAACATGAGCGATTCCATGGGTTACAATCTTACTGGCTTCTGTTTTTTGCAAATCAACCCCGTTATAAGAGATGGTGCCAGAGGTAGCCTTTTTCAACCCGGTAATGGTATGAAGAATCGTTGTTTTTCCTGCACCGTTGGCACCAATCAGGGATACGATTTCCCCATCCTTCACCTGCATGCTCACATTATGTACCGCATTTATGGATCCATAGCTGATATTTACATTTGAAAGTTCTAACATAGGACCACCTCCTCTTCTTCTTTTCCAAGGTATGCTTCGATTACCTTTGGATTGTTTGCGACTTCCTCCGGTGTCCCACTAGCAATGGTTACTCCATAATCAATTACCTGAATCCGTTCACAAATTCTCATTACAAAGTTCTCTTCTCACATCCTACAAACATGGAGCTTACCATCGTCATCGCTATACATAAACCTATCACTCTTCGTTTTCTCATACTTCTTCCTCCTTATCTTCTTTTCTATAAAAAAACGAGGAAATTCCCTTTCAGGAAGCCTCCTCGTTTCTCTCCTTTATATTTGAAACTTCTGTTTCACCAATCCCTGAATCAGCTGGACACTCTCTTCGTACGAGATCTCGGCCGTATTCATGCATAAATCATAATTAAAAGGGCTCTCCCATTTCTTACTCGTATGGTACTGATAATACTTTTTACGAAACCGGTCATTTGTCTGTACATATTTTCTTGCCTCTTCCAAAGAAATTCCTTGCCGCTTTGCCTCTCTCTCAATGCAAATTTCTTCCGGTGCATAAATAAATACTTTTAATATCCTTGGATAGTCTTTTAGTATATAATCACAGGCCCTTCCAACACATATGTACGATTCTCTTTTTGCCAACTCTTTCAATACTTTTGCCTGATAGTTGAATAAGTTTTGATCGGAGATAAAGTTATTGCTTTCCGGCAGAATCACTTCTCCACGATATACTTTCCTCTGAACCCGATACAAGATACTCTTCTTCGTATCCTCATCCGCCTTGGCAAATAACTCCTCATTGATTCCACTATCCTCTGATGCCAAACGTAATAATTTACGGTCATATCGATGAATTCCATAGGCCTCTGCCAGCATTTTGCTAATGGTAGTGCCACCACTTCCACAAGTCCTAGTTACTGCAATCACAAAATGTTCCATGGACTCCCTCCTTTGCAACTTTGTCTTCCACCCCACAATAGATTTGAAACTCTCTCATAACCACCTGCTGCAACTGCTCTACCACTTCCGGCGCCTTTCCCCCGACCATTTTTCCTTCAAATCGATTTGCAGCAAGGCAAAAATTACTAGAACTTGTAACCAGGATCTCATCCGCCTGCCGCAACTGCTCTACTGTAAATTCTTTCTCTGTTACAGGGATTCCAATGCTTTTACATGCCATAAGTAAATGCCGTTTTGCAATTCCTTCTAAGATGTAGCGGTCATTCGGATGAGATAACAACCGTCCTCCTTGTAAGATCATCACGTTGCTATGGGCACATTCCGTAACGATTTCTCCTCGGTGGAACACGGTTTCAAAACAATCTTCCTCTGCTGCTTTTTCTGCCGCCATCACACTAGGGATCAGATTCAACGTCTTAATATTACAATGTAAATATCTTGTGTCTTCCATTGAGGTAAGCGCAACTCTCTGCTCCAAATCTCGAAACGTCATCGGTGTAATCGTAATCCATAGATTTGACCTGCCTTCTGGAAATGCATGATTCCTCGGTGCTGTTCCTCTAGTAGCTTGCCAATACACGAATAGCGCATCTCCATCTACCTTTTCTACCATGCAGTTTAGCTCCCTCTCTAGTTCTAATTTCGTACACGGAGCAGGAATACGAAGTAATGCTAGATTTCTAAAAAATCGCTCCAGATGCTCTTCTAATAAATAAATGACTTTGTTTATCGAACAGGTCGCATCGTATACTCCATCTCCGAAAAAATGAACTCGATCATTCATGGGTACGGTCATTTCATCCATTCTCCCATAGATACCATTGTAATATCCTAAATCCTCCATACGCCTTCCCATTCTTCTGTAAGCTCAGAAACCCCTAACATCTCTAATAATTGATTCGTACAGTAAATTCGATCTTCCTCGGTAATCAAGGATCTTTGAATCCCATATTGTACAAGTTCTGCAATTGCCTTCGTTGTCATAGCATTCCCTCCTACTGATATCCATCCTTATGGTTCTTATGCCAGTTCCAAGCAGATGCGATAATTTCCTCTAATTCATTATGTACCGGATTCCACCCAAGTACCGTTCTTGCCTTTTCACTGGATGCCACTAATACAGCTGGATCTCCCGCACGGATTCCCTCCACTTTTGCAGGAATTTCATGACCAGTCACCTTTCTTGCCGTCTCAATTACCTCTTTTACCGTAAAGCCGACACCATTTCCCAAATTGAATATATTGCTTTCTCCACCGTCTACTAGGTATTTCACCGCTAAGATATGGGCAGCCGCTAAGTCCGTCACATGGATATAGTCGCGTACGCAAGTACCATCTTTCGTTGGATACGTATCTCCAAAGATGGAAATATAGTCACGCTTTCCATTTGGAACCTGTAAGATTAATGGAATTAGATGAGTTTCTGGCGCATGTGCCTCTCCAATGCAACCGGTTTCATCAGCGCCGCACGCATTAAAATAACGTAACGATACGAAACGTAATCCATGAGCACGGCCTGTCCATTTGAACATCTTCTCCATAGAAAGCTTCGTTTCTCCATACGTATTGGTTGGCTCTGTCTTATCCGTCTCTAAGATTGGAATACGTTCTGGTTCCCCATAAGTCGCTGCCGTAGAAGAAAACACAATCTTGTCGATGCCATGGGCAACCATGCTCTCTAACAACACTTTCGTACCACATACGTTGTTATCATAATATTTCAGTGGATTCTCCATACTCTCTCCTACCAAAGAGTTTGCTGCAAAGTGAATGACTGCATCTACCTTTTGTTTTTCAAATACGAAATCTACAAATGCACGGTCTCTAATATCTCCCTCATAAAAGATGGCGTCCTTATGTACGGCTTCTCTGTGTCCCGTTTCCAAGTTATCTACGACGATTACCTCGTCTCCTCTTGCAATTAATTCATATACCGTATGGGAGCCGATATAACCAGCTCCTCCTAATACTAAAATTCTCATAGTACTTGTTCCCCCCCATGTTTTCTAATTTTCAATACGTGGCAAGTACCTTCTCCAAAGACTTGCTCGATCGCTTCTTTGTATGTTTCTACAAATGCATCTTTTACAAATGCCTGGATTGTACCTGCAAATCCACCACCATGCACTCTGCATACGCCGTTGTCTCCAAGGATGCTATCGCTGACTGCAAGGGCAATGGACATGTTTTGTTCCTTCACATTAGAAGGGACATAGATGTTTTGTAAATATTTATAAGAGGAATTTCCGGATGCTTGTACAAGCTTTAAAAACCTGTCCATATCTCCTGACTTAAGTGCTTCTACCTGACTTACTACACGGTCATTTTCTTCAAAGAAATGGATTGCACGAAGAACTGCACGATCTCCACAGGTTTTTCTTAATGTCGGAAGTTGTTGATAGAATGCCTTCTTCTCTACTTCACGCAAATGGTCTTTTCCAAATTGGGCAGCGATCTGTTTCATTTCGACTGGAATTGCAGCATATTCGTCCGTCAAATCGTCATGGCTGCCTTTCGTATCTACGATACATAGGCTATATCCTGCTCGTTCAAATTCTACTTCTATCTTTTCTATTACTGGAGTCTCTTTGTCTTTAAAATCAATATAGATGATGTCTCCCACGGAACTTGCCATTTGATCCATTAATCCAGATGGTTTTCCAAAGTATACGTTTTCTGCATATTGTCCTAGCTTAGCAATCTTAACCGGCGAAACCTTTTGTTCATTATAAAGGCCAGAAACAATCGTTCCAATCAATGTTTCAAGTCCTGCAGAAGAGGAAAGGCCAGAGCCAGATAATACTTCACTAGTTATATAAGCATTGAATCCGCCTACGTTGTATCCTGCATCTACAAACCCTTTTATCATACCTTTGATGATTGCTTTTGTTGTTCCTTTTTCTTCTTCACATAAGGAAAGGTCTGTCACATCTACCGTGATCATTTCATACCCTTCGGACAATACCTGGATGACTGGTTCCTCTACGCTCCCTGCCACTGCAAGGAAATCTACGTTTACGGATGCTGCAAGCACACGACCTTGTTGATGATCCGTATGGTTTCCTCCGATTTCACTACGGCCAGGAGCGCTGAATACACCTACCTTTCCTTCTCCAAATAGTTGTTCATATTTTGTAATCGCTTCTATGTATCGTTTTGTTTCTGTATCCACGCGTCTGCTGTCTACATATAATTCTTTGATTAACGCCTCATGCTTGTTTTGTTGCAATTCTTGTTTTAATTCTACCGTTGCTTTCATGTTGCTCGCTCCTTCTCTGTTTTTGTTACCTAAATTTTATTCTTTTTGTTTACTGAAAGTCAACAAATCTTTAGTAAACTTTTTAATTATTTTTTAATTTTCTATTGTCTGTTGCTTCCATGATTTGCTATACTTAGTAATACAACCATAGATAAAGGAGCGTTATTATGGCTACAATCAGAGATGTCGCAAAGGCAGCCAATGTATCTGCTGCTACTGTTTCAAGAATCCTAAATAATGACCCATCATTAAGCACCTCTCTTGAAACAAAACAAAAAGTACTAGCGGCCGCAAAGGCATTAAACTATACAAAAACAAAGACTACTACCAAGTCATCCTTCCATCTTGGAATCGTACAATGGTTCAGCCCCCTAGAGGAATTACAAGATCCTTACTACTTGTTAATTCGTCAGGGTATCGAAGATTTCTGCTTGCAAAACTGCATCCAGATTACTCGTTTCTTCCCATCCGATTCCATCGACGCGTTAAAAAATGTAAACGGATTAATCTGCATCGGGAAGTTTAGTAAACAAGAAGTAAACACATTCAAATCCATCACGAACAATATCGTATTTTTAGATATGCCTATCGAGGATGACACAATCACTACCCTCTCCCTCGATTTCACACAGGCAATCACGACAGGAATGGAATATTTACAGCGCCTCGGACACAGTTCCATTGGCTTCTTATCTGGACAGGAATACGTAGGAAATGGCGAACCCCTAAAAGACGAACGCCAGAAGGCATATGAACGTTACTGTAAGAAGCACAAGCTAAACAGCAAGACCTTCCAACGAAAAGGGACCTTCTCCATTGAATCTGGCTATCAGATGATGAAAGAGTTGCTTTCCCTTGAGACGCTACCAACCGCAATCTTTGCAGCCAGTGACCATATCGCTGTGGGAGCCATGAAGGCAATCGAAGAACAGGGACTGCACGTGCCAGAAGATATCTCCATCTTAGGATTCGATGATATCGAGCTTTGTAATTATACAACACCAAAACTTACAACTCTTCACGCGCCTGCATATGATATGGGGCAGTACGGTGTAAACTTCCTATTCGCCGCATCCAACTTAAAGACAACGACACCACTAAAAGCCAAATTGCCATGCAAGCTGATCAAACGTGAAAGCTGCAAAGCGATATAAAAACAGCCCTCTAGGTAACATCCAGAGGGCTGTTTTTTTCACGATTATATTGCAATCCAAAGCGCCTTTAACAACTTTATGATCGCATTACACTGATAGGACTCTCGAATCCCAGTCTTACACCAAATTGCAAAATGCTCGCAATTATTCATTCTCAAATCACCGGACGTCTCTCCCAATCTTGAAGCCGCCCGTTTCATCGTTTCCTGTGGAGAATACAATTTATATTTTCCCGTCAGAAACGCCATATATATGCCATTTGCCTTTTCAAACTCTTCCGATAGATTCAATTTAGGATCAATCAATTTATGCAACGACTTGCTCTGTGCCTGAACGTCACAAAATCTTTTAGGCGGCTGATAGAATTTTGAAAAGTCACAAATAAAGCAGTCTTCCTCACCACCTGTAAACTGCTCGAATTCTGTGGTCTGTACCATTACTGGCTTTTCCAAACATCCCTCTATCGGAAAGTAATGTATCACTTGCATGTCTCCCATATAAATCCCAAAATGCTGATAATATCCATGATCTACGCCTACGACATCACCTAATTTCAGTTTCCTATGCTTATTCTCCATTCCCATCATCACCTAAGCACATTCCCTTACTCTATCATATGCCTTGTGTATAACGTCAATTCCCGTCAAACTCGGATAGTTCCACCTCTCCATCAAACACTTTTTTCGCAGGGCCCGACAAATGTAGCACATTGTCTTTCTCATCATAGTGGACTTTCAACCTTCCACCCTTGCATTGTACAACCACATCATTATCTAACCTTCCCGTACGGATTCCTGCAATCACAGATGCCGCCGTTCCCGTTCCACATGCAAGCGTCTCTCCAGTCCCCCTCTCCCAAATACGCATCCGTATATTATTTCTGTCAATCACTTGCACAAACTCTACATTGATACGATTTGGAAACTTCAAATTATGTTCTAACACAAGTCCATATCTAGCTACAGGAAATGCTCCAATATGATTTACAAATACGACCGCATGTGGATTTCCCACCGACACGCAGGTAATCGCAAACGACTTATCTAGTACAAAAACCTCCTCCTCAATGACCTCTTTTTTCTCACTGATTACCGGAATCTTCTCTACATCGAATACCGGAGTTCCCATATCTACCATAACCTCTATTACTCGTTCCTGATATACCGTTAGGAATAGCGTCTTTACTCCTGACAATGTCTCTATCGTGATAGTAGTCTTGCTTGTCATCTTCGTCTCATATACATATTTGCCAATGCAACGGATGGCATTACAACACATTTCTGCTACCGTTCCATCTGGATTGTACATGCGCATGCTGTAGTCTGCAACAAAACTATCATTAATCAATACCAAACCATCTGCGCCAATACCATAATGTCTGTCGCTCAAAATCCTACTCAATTTTTCAGGATTCTTCACCCGCTCTTGAATGCAATTGATAAAAATATAATCATTTCCACATCCATGCATTTTCGTAAACTTCATTTTATGACCACCCATTTCTTCCTCGTGATTAGTATATGCATCCACTAATCGATGAGTGCTCTACTGTAGCGCCAACAACATCTGGGCAGTCTCCACCATATTCGTTCCGCTATCCATGCTCGTCTTCTGGATATAACGATGCGCTTCTTCTTCCGTCAAATTATTCCGCTCCATGAGCAGTATCTTTGCTTTTTGGATCGTCTCTTTCTCTTCCTCAGAACGCACCTTCTTATGCTTTCGCTCCAATACCTTCTGCTTTTTCATACGACGGTAGTAGTTATAATACATCATCTGGACCGTATTTAATAAGTCATTCATCTTAATCGGCATACCCAAGCAAACAATCCTGTTATTCGTCACTTCGCTCAACCTAGCAGGAGAGGCCATTAGCAAAAGCTCGAAACCCATCGGCAAATAATTGTGTAACTGTAGATACATCATATCCGTCAAACGATACCCGCATAGGACGATTCCTGCATCCAGCTCGTTTGCCAAGGTAACCACTTGCGCACCACTCGTACACGTTGCCGCAACTTCAAAACCATTGCGCACTAACACATTACGTATATTCTTTGCGTCCTCCAACTTCGGAAATGCAACTATGATACTTAACATGTACGCTTCACCTCCATGCGTTTTTCCTCGTTCCTCCTATGACAATACGCCCTATCTTTCTTACACCTGCTCAAGATATTGGTCGATTTCCCATTCTGAAACTTGTCTTGTATAGGCCACCCACTCTTGCTTCTTAGACTGTAAATATTTATTCGCTAGGTGCTTTCCTAATACTTCTGTCATATATGGATCTTCTTCAAACGCCTGGATTGCTTCCCCTAAGGAAGCTGGTAATGTTTCTACTTGTAACTGTTCGATTACTTCTTCCCTTGCATAGCGTAAGTCTACATCGATGGATTCTGGGGCCTTCATGCCCTTTTTAATTCCATCAAGTCCCGATGCAAGCACGACCGCAAGTGCAAGATATGGATTTGCAGCACAATCTGGACTTCGAAGTTCAATTTTTGTCGTTCCTCGTTTCACGCTTGGAATACGAATCAACGGACTAAGGTTTTGTTTTGACCACCCAATATAGACAGGGGCTTCATAGCCTGGTACCAAGCGTTTATAGGAATTTACAATTGGATTCGTAATTAAGGACATTGCCTTTGCATGGGATAAGATACCTGCGATGAAGCTCTTTGCAAGGTCGCTAAGTTCACCATCTTCCCCATGAAACACATCTTTTCCATCCTTATACATGGCCATATTGAAATGCATTCCAGAACCTTTTGCGTGGCTCTTTGGCTTTGGCATAAACGTCGCATGTAATCCATGGCGTCTGGCCACCGTACGGACTACCAATTTGAACGTCACGATATTATCTGCAGATTCTAATACGCTGTCATATTTAAAATCTACTTCATGTTGTCCTGGAGCATCGGCATGGAAGGAAGAGGTGATTTCAAATCCCATATCCTCTAACATAAGGATCATTTCGCGTCTCGCATTCTCTCCCATATCGATTGGTCCAATATCAAAATAAGCCCCTTTTTCATTGGTCTTTGTTGTTGCATGGCCATCCTCATCTAGCTCAAATAAGAAAAATTCACACTCTGGCCCGATATCAAAATCATATCCTAATTCTTTCGCCTGACGAACCACGTCTTTTAGGATTCTTCTAGAATCTCCTTGAAATGGAACTCCCTCTGGCGTATATACATCACACAAAAATCTAGCTACCTTTCCTTGCTGAGGTCTCCAAGGAAAGATTTCAAAAGTATCTAAATCTGGATACAGGTATAGCTCTGGACGCTCCGCTCCCGCAAACCCTTCAATTGCACCACAATCAAATAGACACTCATTATTTAACACCTTATCCAACTGGCTTGTTGTCACCGCCATATTTTTAAGTGTTCCAAAAATATCAACAAACTGTAATCGGATAAATTCTACATCCTCTTCCTCTACAAGACGGATGATATCTTGTTTTGTATATTTACTCATCGTAACCTCTCCCATATTCCATCAAATTCTATGTATCAAAGCAGGACTACCGCTTTAAAAAAAGGCAAAGAACTCCCAATCCGGAACGCCTTTGCCCAAGTTATTTTCATGATAACAACGCAAGAAGTCTTTGTCAAGAAATTCTCCCCTGGTTACCTTTGTCTGTACTGTTCAATATTTACTTTTCTAAAGACTCTAAAAATGCAAATACGGTATTGTAATATGGAATCATTACCTTATTTTCCGAAGTAAAGATCTGATGCCTGCTATCCTTGACATATTTAAATGTCACATTGCTTACACCATTTGCGAATTTATATAATCCTGCGTCTCCTACTAAGTGGTCTTCTTCTGCTTGGAATAATAACACAGGAACTTGAATCTTCGCTAAATTTTCTTCTTTTAGTATACGTCGTGTTTGCTTCATCGCCGCGCCAGCCCAAGAGAAGGTAGGCGCATTCGCTTTATATCGTTCATCCGCTATTTCTTTGCTATAACAATACTCATAACGAGCTTCACTCTTTACAGAACTTTCTTCGTAATTATATTGTTCTACATATGGTCCATATCCAAATACATAGGAAGTCCCTTTTCCAATAAGCTTAGCACTCATAGAAACCATAGATACGATTGGTTCTGGTACGCCCCCTGTCTTTATTTGCATCATTGGGGAGGATAAGATTGCCGCATCAAAATATTCTGGACAATCTTCTAAGAACCTTGCCATAATGTTTCCACCCATGGAATGCGCGAATGCATAGAGTGGCTGGTCTCCATTCGTTGGAACAACCACTTCATCCATAAATTTTTTAAAGTCGGATTGATAGTCATCGAAAGACTCTACATGGACTAAAGAGTAATCCTCTACTTCACGAGTGGAATATCCATGTCCACGATGTTCCATAATATATACGTCAAATCCCGCTTTTACAAAATAATAAATCGGCTCATTATATTTTTCTGAATTTTCTGTAAAGCCATGACTGATTACGATTGCCTTTTTCGCTGTACCTGTCTGGTATTTTTTATAATGAAGCTCTATCCCTTCGTTTTCCACATATCCTTCTTCTAGATACTGTGCAAGATATGGCTCCCCTTCTTTCTCCATTTTTTTTTTGAAGTTTTCTTCGGATAGATAAAATTTATTTTCTGTTAATGTAGTATCTAATTCTTCGCGAATTTTTGGTACTTCTGGGGTTCTTGTCTGATATAAATAACCGCCACAACTAACCAAAAGGACACTGCATAATACTAGAAATCCAATGAGTCGTTTTTTTCCTTTTGTCATATCTGTTCTTTCCTCTTTCGCTTTTATTGTAGTTTCTCAATACTATATCGTCAGAAATACAGCAAGTCAATATATCAAATTTCAAACAAGGTATAATTAGCTCCCTGTACCAATATATTATATCAATAACAGACTAGGACGTAGCTTATGGACTTTAATGAGGAACGAGAAAAAATTGCAAAATTTATAAAAACAGGAATCGCGGTACTTACGACGATTGCCGTCTTTTCTCTGGGAATCAAATATGTTCCCGATGCAATTACTGTCACTACCCCAAATGAACGCAAGCTCCCTATTTACTGCGTAGATACAAACAAGAAGCAAGTCTCCATCAGCTTTGATGCTGCCTGGGGAAATGAACAAACCAAAGGCCTTTTAGCATGTCTCGACAAATATAAGGTAAAGACCACTTTCTTTATGACTGGTGGATGGATTGAAAAGTATCCAGACGATGTAAAAGCAATTTACGAAGCCGGACACGACTTAGGCAACCATAGCGAGACACACCCTCATATGTCTACTCTTTCTCCACTGCAATGCGAACAGGAAATCAAAAAGCCCGAAACGAAAGTGAAACAACTCGTCGGCATCACGATGCACTTGTTCCGACCTCCATTCGGAGATTACAATAATACGTTGCTTACCACTACTGGAAAACTTGGCTACCACTGCATCCAGTGGGATGTGGATTCTCTCGATTGGAAAGATTACGATGCCAAGACGATTACGAACCGAATCCTAAACGATAAACATCTAGGAAATGGCTCCATCATTCTATTCCATAACGGTGGAAAACATACATTAGAAGCATTGCCTGCTGTAATCGAGGGACTTCATGAAAAGGGATATGAAATCGTAAAAATCAGCGATCTGATTTATACGCAAAATTACACAATGGATCAAGAAGGACGACAGCATTTAATCCGTCCCTGAACATAGAGCCGGATATCACAAAAAAGGAAGCAATCCATAAAGATTACTTCCTTTTTCTCACTTCATTTAAATGACCCTAAGGGGATTCGAACCCCTGTTACCGCCGTGAAAGGGCGGTGTCTTAACCGCTTGACCATAGGGCCATCTGACAAAACCTAGTATACATTAGAAAATAGTATCAGTCAATACTATTTTCTAATGTAACGACAGGTAATTTATTCCTAACCCAACAAGCATATCATCCAATAAATTGGACTACACTTTCCAATCATCCCTAAGATTCCAGGCATTTGTTCTACTGCTAGAAACGTCCCGCCAAAAACCGAACAAAGCACTGCAAAAATAGTAACACTGACATTTGCCCCCAACTCCGATTTTGCAAGGGCCGCCACTATGCCTCCAACCATTGCAGATACCAGGCTGATACAAAGAGCAAGCAGCGCCGCACTCCTTCCACTAATCACGTTTTCTCCATATACCATCCATAACACTACAAGCACCATTGCCACTTGGCAAAATACGACTATAAACGTAGAGAGCAGGTTTCCCATATAATATTCCACTCGTTTTCCACCTGCATATTCGAACCGGGCAAGCCCTCCCTCTTTCTTATCTCGAATCACTTTGGAGGCATACAGCGTCGCAAACACAAAGTAAACCGTACAGACCATCCCTAGCATTTGCTTCATTACGTTCTTCTTTTCCTTTCCTTCTTCCCGTTCCCTTTTTGTATGTTTCGTATTCCTTTGAATCTCCTTCTCCAACGCATCCTTTGTCACGACCACATCACAGTTTCCCATAATAACTTCCGTATTTGCATGCTCCGGCTTTATTGACACGACTCGAATTCCCTCTGGCACGGCACCCCATTCTAATGATTGTTCAGATATCACACCGATTACATAGCTTTTCTGCTTTATGTTCTCACTTACCATCCCAAACAGTAATACCATCAAAGGAATTGCTACAAATAACACATACGTGCTTCGCTTTCTAAAATTTCTTCTCGTATTATTCCTAAGCACTAGGAAGATCCCCATATATATACTCCTCCTTTCGAAATCTTTTTACTGCTCCTAACATGCTAATGCTTCCAATACACACACAAATAACACTGATTCTCCTAAGAAGTGTTCCATCTCCATCATACATAGCCAAAAACAAAGCCTTATTTCCCCATCTTAGAAACGAACAAGAAAGAATCCGCTCCACAACTAACGAGCTGCTTCCCACACGGAAGAACACGCCTGCCATAACCCCTAAGATGGAAATCGGGATTGTCACCACATTCTTAAGCACCATAAAGTTCTTCATTGCAATCCCGAGAAACGTTCCTACTCCACTTACTGCAAAGGACAGCAAAAAATAGAATAGGAGGATTTCCGCCATTCCCTCTCCAGGAAGCCCAAAGAATCCCCTTGCAACCGCATACACCAAACATGCACATCCTCCAAGGATCAATGTCCCTGCAAATACTTTCGTACTAACGATTTCCACCTTAGAAACTGGCGTCATCATCACCCTCTCCCCCGTCTTTGCAAATGCATCTTCCTTCCCTGCATACATAATCGTTACGACTCCCATACACGTACAAAATGGAATCATGACCACTGCATAATATTGGTATGACGTAATCTGCTCTGGAAAACTTCCTCGCAGCAACACTCCTAACACTCCAATCAATACAAGAGGAAATACGATATTATATCCAAACGCAAACCCGTCGGTCATCCTCCTCTTGAGATTCCTCCTTAACAATCCATAAAACCGTTCCATATGCTTCCTCCTATTCCTGGTCCCTAAGCGCGGTCCCTGTCAGCCGAAGGAAGATTTCCTCTAAGGAATCCTCGCTTGTTTCCTGATACTTGTTCATAAACTGCTCTTTTCCTTCATCCGCCAGAACCCTTCCGTGGTCTAATAATAAGATCCGATTACATAATGCCTCGATTTCCTCCATGTAATGAGATACATATAGGATTGCAGTTCCCCGCTGATGCAGCGTACGAATCGTGTCCATAATATGATTTCTCGATTGTGGATCGATACCAACCGTCGGTTCATCCATAATAAGTAGCTCTGGATCATTAGTAATGGAACAGGCAATATTCAGCCTGCGCTTCATTCCGCCAGAAAACTGGTCCGGGCGCTCCTTTCGGTGTTCCCAAAGCCCTACGAATTCTAGCGCCTCCTGTACTCGTTTTCTTCTTTCCTTTTTTCCATATCCATATAAAGAACAGAAAAAATCCACATTATCATAGGCATTCATATCCGAATATACGGCGATATCTTGTGGTACGACTCCGATTTGCTGCAACATCTTACGGTTATTCCTCGTCTGTTCTTTCCCCTCAAAGAAAATACGCCCTTGGCTTACACCCTCCACACCTGTAATCATGCGGATGGTAGTCGTCTTTCCCGCGCCATTCGGTCCTAATACTCCGATAATATCTCCCCGTTCCACTACGAATCCTACGCCATCTACTACTTTCTTTTCTCCATAGCTTTTGTACAATTCTTCTACTTGTAACAATGCATTCCGTTCTATCATGTCGATTCATCCTTTCCTTGATTACTTATTCAATTTTATTTATCCAACGTTGGAGATTTATAGCAAGGACATCCTGATGATATCCTCTTTTTTCTTTATGTCCCCTTAACACAGCGTATACTCCCCAAAGTTTCCCTACTGCTGTTTCTTCAACTGGTCAATGATCTGATCCAAATGCTTTACTGCATTCTTCGGATCTGAAAGAAGCACCGCTTTTAACTCTTCTGCAAACGCCAGACTTTGCTTTGTCTCTTCCTCTTTCGTCACCACTTCATATTGGCTGAAATCAAATGCCTCAATCGTACGTGCCATCAACTTGCTTTGTTCCTTATACCCTCCTAAGTTTTCTAGCAATTCCTCATGCCATGCAATCTGCATCCGCAACGACTCGATGGACATCTGGAAGCTTAACTTGGAAAGTCGGTTTGCTTCCTCTCCTGCCTTTGCCACCTGCCACTCTTCCCAAAAAGAAAGCTGGTTTTGAAGTTCCTTAATATGCTTCTCCAAAATCGGCTGCATCTCCTCTACCTCTAGGGTTGCAAGCATCGGTTCTGTAATGAATTTCAACGAACCTACGGAAACGATCGGGCTACTAAGTGCCTCTCTCATCTCTTTCTTTAGCTCTAGCTTTCCTGCCTGGGTAATCTGATAAATCTTACGAATCCTAGAGCCATTTCGTTCTTCTCGTAACACTTCGATCTTCTTTTCTTTCTCCAGCTTATTGATTGCATAATAAATGGAACCAGACTGGATTTTTGCCCAAGTCTCTGTACCAGATAATTGTAAAAATCGTTGGATCTCATATCCATGCGTCGGCTTGATATTGATATAGAACAAAATAATGCCTCGAATCATCTACACGTTCTCTCCTTCCTTTTTTATCCAATGTTTACTATTACTATATGCCCAACTTTGGATATTGTCAATTCTTTTTGTGGATTTTTTTATAGAACAAAGTGTCTTTGCTGCACAATTTCCTATGCAACGAGAAGAAACATGCTTTGCGAGTTTCTCTCGTTATCGCGACAGTCGCCAAGGTCATGCAAGCAGGAC
>CALZJY010000012.1 GCA_945787925.1 uncultured Anaerosporobacter sp.
CGAGCCAAAGTCCTGCTTGCATGACCTTGGCGACTGTCGCGATAACGAGAGAAACCCGCAAAGCGTGTTTCTTCTCGTTCTATAGTTCGCAGTTGTTTACTGTACGAGGGAATGGAATAACGTCTCTGATGTTACCCATACCAGTTAAGTACATTACGCAACGTTCAAATCCAAGACCGAAGCCTGCATGGCGAACAGAACCATATTTACGAAGATCAAGGTAGAATTCGTAATCTTCTGGGTTAAGGTTTAATTCGTTCATACGAGCTACTAACTTATCGTAATCATCTTCTCTTTGGCTACCGCCGATGATTTCACCGATACCTGGAACTAATAAGTCCATTGCAGCAACTGTTTTGTTGTCATCATTCATCTTCATGTAGAATGCTTTGATATCCTTTGGATAATCTGTTACGAATACTGGTTTCTTGAATACTTCTTCTGTTAAGTAACGTTCATGTTCTGTTTGAAGGTCACATCCCCAGCTTACTTTGTATTCGAAACGATCGTTTACTTTTTCAAGGATTTCAATTGCTTCTGTGTAAGTTACACGGCCAAATTCAGAACTTACTACGTTGTTTAAACGATTTAATAATTCTTTATCGATGAATTGGTTGAAGAAGTTCATTTCTTCTGGAGCGTGTTCCATTACATAGTTGATTACGTATTTTAACATGCCTTCTGCTAAGATCATGTTATCTTCTAAATCTGCGAAACAGATTTCTGGCTCGATCATCCAGAATTCAGCTGCATGACGAGTTGTGTTAGAGTTTTCTGCACGGAATGTAGGTCCGAATGTATAGATGTTACGGAATGCACATGCATATGTTTCACCGTTTAACTGACCACTTACTGTAAGGTTTGTCTCTTTACCGAAGAAGTCTTGTTTGTCATCTACTTTTCCGTCTTCTGTCATTGGAAGGTTGTTCATATCAAGAGTTGTTACTCTAAACATTTCACCAGCACCTTCGCAGTCACTTCCTGTAATTAATGGAGTGTGTACATATACGAAGTTTCTTTCTTGGAAGTATTGGTGGATTGCATATGCGATTAAAGAACGTACTCTGAATACTGCTTGGAATGTATTTGTTCTAGGACGTAAATGTGCAATTGTACGTAAGTATTCTAATGTGTGACGTTTTTTCTGTAATGGGTAATCGCTTGTAGAAGCACCTTCTACCATTACTTCTTCTGCTTGAATTTCGAATGGTTGTTTTGCATTAGGAGTTGCGATTAATTGTCCCTTTACGACAACTGCAGATCCTACGTTTAATTTTGCAACTTCTGCAAAGTTTTCAATCTTGTCTGCACTGTAGACAACTTGTAATGTTTCAAAGAAACTACCATCATTTACAACGATGAAACCGAATGCTTTCTGATCTCTATTACTTCTAACCCATCCTCCGATAGAAATGGATTTGCCAATATAATTTTCTTTGTTACGATATAGGTCGCGTATCGTTACTAATTCCATTTTGAATCTCCTTACCTGTCTAAATTCAAGTAATCTGAAACTCCTCGTCCGATTACTTGTATAGTATTACGTCCATTTTACCATAAAAATGGTTGATTACAAGGCTTTCCCCTGTATTAGCTTTCAAAAATCAACTTTCCGATGCATATTTTTAATATTACCACGTAAATACCACTTCATAACTAGTCCCTCCTACAACCTTCCTTTATTTGTTATTAATTCCCATATACTACTTTATCTGTCGTAGTACTTATGCTATGATTACTTCATCAGATGTACTACATCTATCGTAGTACTTTAACCTTGGCAAACGAAGTGAGGTGAACCCATGATCAGTAGTGATATCTTACGAGGATACAACGATCTCTTCATCCTTTCCTGTCTGCTAGACGGAGATTCGTATGGCTATGAGATTTCAAAGCAGATAACGAACCTCTCTGGCGGAATGCACACGATTAAGGAAACGACGCTGTATTCTGCATTCAACCGCCTCGAAAAGAATGGCTACATTGTTTCCTACTATGGAGAAGAGACATTCGGAAGACGCCGTACCTACTACCATCTTACGAATGTCGGACTGGCTTACTATATGGAGAAATGCGCCGAATGGACGGAAACGAAAACCCTAGTATCTCATTTTATAAAGGAGCGTGTATGTATTGGAAACCATCATTAGTTATGTAAATAGTATGTTTCAACCTTATCCTGCTACGAAAGAGCTATTAGACGCGAAAGAGAACATCATAAGTAACATGGTGGAGAAATACGAGGAACTGAAAAAGGAAGGGAAATCCGAACATGAGGCCATCGGCCTCGTAATCTCCGAGTTTGGCAGTATTGAAGAGCTGTTACAAGAACTCGGCATCCATACTGTCCCTACGGAAGACTCTGGCATGGCCGTATCTTTCGAACAGGCAAAGGAATATATTGCTGTAAAAGAGCGTTCCGGCTTCCTCATTACGATCGGCGTGGGATTCTGTATGTTTGGCCTTTGGATTGCACAAATCTTCGATGCCTTGACCGATGCACATATTCTAACTTCCTTTTTAGACTCCTCTGGAGACAGCATCTTTGGAATCGCTGGATTCTTAGGCTGTGTGGCAATCGGCGTGGTCGCATTCCTCTATGCCGGCTCCTTATTAAAGCCGTTTTCCACATTGGAACATGGAGTGACCCTCGACCTTTCTACTGCCTCCTATCTTAAGGCCCAAAAAGAACGAGAAAGCCGCATGAATACACTCTTCATTGCCATTGGCGTGGTGCTCTGCATCCTTTCTCCTGTCGGTTTTTCTGCCGGGGAAGCCTTCCTTGGCTCTAGTAATGAGGCCATCGATGTGGCTACCTTCTTCTTGATCATTATCGCGGTACTTTTATTCGTAGCCGCAGGATGCAACAGCTGCAAATATGACCTGTTGCTAAAGACTCCAACCATGGCTAAAAAAGAACAACGCACTAACACCTTATATGGAACCATCAACGGATGCATCATGATGGCTGCCACTGCCATCTACCTTGTGGCTGGATTCTGCTTCCACAACTGGAATACGTCCGTGATTGTCTTTATCATAGGCGGCATCCTATGTGGAATCACCTCCACCATCATTTGGGCACTCAGTGCAAAATAAGTCTTCTTTATGATAGAAAGAACCCGGTACAGCCTCTTGTAAGCTGTACCGGGTTCTCGTTTTTGAATCACTCTATTCTTCCGCCCAAATGCAGGCACAACGTACGGCCTTCTTCCAACCTTTCACCAATGCCTCCCTTGTCTCTGCATCCATCTGGTTAAAGAAGTCCCGCTCCTTCTTCGCATTTCGTTTGATTTCCTCTTTGCTCTTATAATATCCCGTTCCAAGTCCTGCAAGATACGCCACGCCAAGCGCCGTCGTCTCAATGACCTGTGGACGGATGACCTCTGCATTCAACAGGTTTGCCTGGAACTGCATTAAGAAGTTGTTGGCGCATGCACCGCCATCTACCTTCAATGTCTCAAGGCGCACTCCCGCCTCTTCCTCCATCGTCTTTAATACGTCATACGTCTGATATGCAAGGCTTTCCACTGTCGCACGGATGAAATGCTCTTTGCTCGCACCTCTCGATAACCCAAACACGGCCCCCCTTGCATATGGATTCCAATAAGGCGCCCCTAGTCCTGTAAACGCAGGCACCACATAAACCCCATTGCTATCTGGCACGCTTGTAGCATACTTCTCCGTATCCGCCGCATCCTTAATCAAACGAAGCTCGTCTCGAAGCCACTGAATGGCTGCTCCTGCTACAAACACGCTTCCTTCCAAAGCATATTCAACCGTTCCATCTATCCCGATTGCAATCGTCGTCAATAAGCCTTTTTTCGACTGTACTGCCTTCGTTCCCGTATTCATCAGTAGGAAACATCCCGTTCCATACGTATTCTTTGCCTGTCCCTTCTCAAAACAGCATTGTCCGAATAATGCCGCTTGCTGGTCGCCAGCTACCCCTGCAATGGGAATCCTTCCTCCGACTACGGATGCATCGGTATATCCAAAGATCCCGCTAGACGACTTTACTTCCGGAAGCATGGAAGCTGGAATTCCTAGCTTTTCTAAGATTTCCTTGTCCCAGCAAAGCTCATGGATGTTATACATCATCGTCCTAGAAGCATTAGTATAGTCCGTTGCAAAGATGGTCCCTTTCGATAATTTATACATCAGCCATGTGTCCACCGTTCCAAACATCAGCTTTCCTTCGTCCGCCAACGCTCTTGCTCCTTCCACATGGTCTAAAAGCCATTTTACCTTTGTTGCAGAGAAATACGCATCTGCGAGAAGTCCCGTCTTTTCCTTGATGACTTGATCAAATCCCTCTCTTTTTAAACGTTCCACTTCTGGCGCCGTACGTCTGCATTGCCATACGATGGCATTGTAGATTGGCTCTCCCGTGGTCTTATCCCATACGATGGTCGTTTCCCGTTGATTCGTGATTCCGATGGAATCGATTTGTGCGATTTCTAAGTCTACCCTTGCCTTCGCCTCAATCATAACGCTAAGCATGGAAGACCAAATCTCATTCGGGTCATGCTCTACCCATCCACTCTTCGGATAGATTTGGGTAAACTCCTTTTTCGCCTCCGAAATAATACGTCCCTTTTTATTAAAAATGATACATCTCGAACTTGTCGTCCCTTGATCTAAGGCCATAATAAATTCGCCCATATTCTAACTCCTTTACCCAAAACTCTTTCTTTTATCTTATCACATTGAAACAATAAAATCCTCTATGGATGGATATGCATCTCTACCCCCTCTGCATGAAATGCCTGAATATTCTCTCTGATCGTCCTGTGGTCAGCCTTGGCAAGCAGCGTCTCTCGGTCTCTTGCCGCAACCTGGTCTCTCGCCACGGAGCCAGGCCCCTTCACACAGCCACCTTCACAAGCCATCCCTTCTACGAAGTCTTCTGGAAGACGTCCGATCTTAAGGAGCATCAATGCCTTCTTACATTCTAACGCTCCATTGCACTGTTTCACCTTGATATCGGTATCTTCTCCTAGCTCTCCTAACACTTGCAGCACTGCCTTGGTCACGCCGCCAGACTGTGAAAACCGTTTTCCATAAATGCTTCCCTGCTGCATCTCTCCTTCATAGTTGGAAAACTCGATTTCTTTTGCTTGGAACATGGCATCTAACTCTTCAAATGTCAGCACATAATCTGCCGTCTTATCTGCTACATGGTCTAATACTTCCCCTTTCTTCGCCACGCATGGCCCGATGAAGACGACGATGGCATCCTCGTCCTGCTGCTTTAGATATCTTGAAATCGCAGCCATTGGTGAAACAGTAGTCGATACGTGCTCTAATACGGCTGGATAATGCTTCTTTACAAGGTTTACAAATGCAGGACAACAAGACGTCGTCTTCTTCTGTCCTTCCTTTCTAGCCTCTGCCCATTCCTTTGCTTCTGATTCTGCTACTAAGTCTCCCCCAAGCGCTACCTCGTATACATCCGTGAATCCTAAATCCTTGATTGCTTCTCGGAGCACTCCCATACTGACATCCTTTCCAAACTGCCCTTCGATGGCAGGTGCAATGCAGGCGTACACTGGCTTTTTCGCATTGATCAAATTAATCACATCCACGATGAACGAACGCTCGCCAATGGCTCCAAACGGACAGTTTCCGATACATGCCCCGCATCGGATACACTTTGCCTCATCGATATGTACGATCTTATACTCATCCCATGTAATCGCATCCACCGGACAAGCCTTCTTGCATGGACGCATCAAATCGGCAATCGCATTATATGGACAGGCATTCGCACACTTGCCACACTCCTTGCATTTCGCAGGGTCGATATAGGCATGGTCTTTCGTCATGCTGATAGCGCCAAAGTTACATGCCTGCTGGCATTTCTTGCTGATGCATTTCCTGCAGTTGTCGGTTACCGTAAACCTGGTGATTGGACAACCCTCGCAGGCAGAGTTGATTACCTGGATGATGTTTTGATCCTGTTCTGCCTCGTTCGGTGCCTTGCCTTCTGCCAGCCTTACCCTCTGCCGTATGATTTCCCGTTCTCTATAGATACAGCATCGAAACCTCGCCTGTGGTCCGGGAATCATCTGATAGGGAATTTGATCCCTTACTTCCTCTAACGTTCCCGCATATACCGCCTTTGCCACTTGGCATAGAACTTCATGCTTGATATTCCACAACTTTGCATTTTCCTCTAACAACTATACTCCCCCCTTAATAATAGGTTACCGTAATTTCCTTCCCCATTGCCTTCACGGCCTCTTCCATCTGATGGACCAGATTCATTCGTATGCTTAAGTCAAAGGGAAGCTCTGGATTTTGATGTGCCACATTGATCGCCCGTCCCACATACATCCGAAGGTCCGTACATTCCTCAATCAACATCTTTGCTACCATGGAGGCACCATTCTTCTTATCTAGCTCTACAAAAAAGGATTCGTCCACCTCATTTTTTACATATCTCCTTAACAGCGTCAGCGTTCTCGACAAGGTAAGCACGCCCTCTGTCACTAAGTCGATTCCATCGATATAGGCAATCGGAGGAATCTTCGGATCTAGATAGTCTAACGTCGTACGTATCTTTTTGTTCGTCTCTCTCGATACGATATTGGCCGTCGTTCCCCCGCATACGATCCTCGTTCCCTCTCCTTCTAAGAAGTCCTTGATCATCTGTGCATCCTTTTCCTTCTCTACTGCTGGTCCTGTAAGCAGATGCACTACTTTCTTATCCGTAACCTTTGCCACTGCCACCGTCGCATCGTCCCCAGGCGACTCCATATACAGCTCATTGCAGGCATCCGAAAGGGACATGACCAGCCGGTTTGCCGTAAAGCAAGTCGTGACTGCCTTGGTGGCATATTCCGCGATATTCTCCCAAGACCATCCAAAATTCAAGAGCTTTCCCACGCCTGCATGGACGACACCATCGCTCATAAGCACATAATAATCTCCAATTTCTACTTGAAATCGATATTCTCTGATTTTCTTCTTATGTATCATCCGCTCTTTATATGGAATCTTCAACAAGCTTTTTTTCCGAAGACAGATACAGCTTGGATTATCAAACTCCACCAAATATGCCTCTCCCGTATGAAAAATTTGCAGGATGCTAAATGTGGAATATGCTACCTGTCTGACCTTGCACAAGGGAAGCGTCAGGATGATGGTCTCCACGCTGTCTTCCAACGATGCACCATTGCATAACATCGTTCCTAAGATTTTCGACGTGAGCGTCGCAAGGATATTCGCCTTTACTCCGCTTCCCATACCATCTGCCAGGATCAAGATATCCGAATCTTTCGTCTTTAATAGCTCCACCTTGTCTCCACAAAGTTCTTCCTGGTGCTTGTTTAAGCTTTTGTATGAGATTTCTACATTTACTCCCATGTTCCCACGACCTCTCTTGTTTGTAACTTACGTTCTCTCTTTCTCCTGCGGTACCCCATCGTACAGGATCGTATCACGGAGCTTCGTTAGCGTCACCTTTGTTTCTGCTGTCGTCTCCCCTAATAATCCTGCAATCTCCTGGGCTACCATCATCTGCTTGTTGATGACCTTCTGGGCCATTTCAATGGTCTCCATCTTCACCTCATATGCCTTCCTATCCTTCTCCTCCTCGCTCGTAACGTCCACAAGAATCCCAAGGACGTTATTCTGATCCGGCACATAGACGATGTTTTGCAACGTCGTCACTCCATATTCAGGATAACTCACTTTCTTTCCAAGGATGCTCGCCCTTGTATGCAGCACATATTCAAAATCAACCGGGTCAAAGAGCTCATACAGGTACATCCTCAGTGCCTGCTCCTTCGTATAATGAAAATACCTCGTGGCTGCCGCATTATATTCCACAATCTTAAGCTCTCCATCTACCATCACGATGGCATTTGGTGTCGTATCCATCACCACGTTCGCCATGGAACTTGCCTTGTCATGCATATACGGAATGCACATGCTAAGCTCCGCCTTCCCTTGATATACCGCGATTGCCTTTTCTCGACAAGAAGAGTACCCACATGCTCCGCAGTTCAGCTCATGAGCCTTGTCTACCTTGCCAATCTTCTTTAAGATTTCCCGAATCTCCTCATCGCTCGGAATCTTATCCCTGCTCTTCCTTGGATAGAAATTCTTATGGAAGGATACTCCCTGTTCTTTGGAATAGAACTCCTCCGCCGGCGGCTCCTTTGGAATCGACTCCTCCATATCTAACTTCACCTTAAATCTGGAGATATAGGACGTATCTGCGGCAGGCCCTTTGATACATCCACCATTGCAGACATTTAATTCGATAAAGCAGTCGGTTACCTCACCCTTTTCCATGCTCTTTAATAGTTCGATGCAGTTATGGAGTCCATGCACATAAAACTTCCGATACTTGCTTTTCTTATTGCTTGCCACCACCGATGAAAGCACTCCGCTGGTAATCGGATAGAGACGGTTTACTGCAGGGTCTGGATTGTCAAATGGCGTCTCCACAAGATTCTTGATTTCAATATCTTCCTCCTTCAGCCACTCTAGCAGTTCGGTAAAATGAATGACTGCATCCACAGCCCCCTTCGTACGAGGGTCCTCTAATGCCTCCCGCTTCTTTGCAATGCATGGCCCTAGAAATACGACCTTTACTGGCTCTTCAAACTCCTCCTTGATTAACCTTCCATGGGCAATCATCGGAGATACGACGGGCGCCATGTCCTTCGTAAGGGATGGGTAGTAAATCTCAATCAAGTCATTGGCACTCGGACAGCAGGTCGTAATGATATTCCGCATCTGCCCTTCCTCTAACAGCCTGCTATATTCCCGGGTCACATAAGCAGCTCCTTCCGCCGTCTCTCTGACCTGATAAAATCCAAGCTTCTTAAGGGCTGTCACGACCTGGCCAATGGTCTCATATTCCAAGATTCCAAGGTAAGAAGGTGCCAAGGAGACGATCGTCTTCTGTCCCGACACAATGAACTGCTTCACATGGTCTAAATCACTAATGAGCGTCTTCGCATTTTGAGGACAGGCATCGAGGCAATGGCCACATAGGATACAGCTGTCATTCCGAATCTGTGCCTGTTGATCCTTTACGACGATTGCCTTTACCTCACAAATACGTACGCATTTATAACAGTTCTTGCAACGGGCCTCTTTAAACCCGATTACATTCATGGTGTAAGCCTCCCCATCACTTCCTTATAGAAGAACCCCTCCGTCTGTTCCGGAGACAATGAGTATAGTGTGCCATCAATGGTCACACAGACTCCCCGCACGCACTGTCCCATGCAGAAAGAACCCGTAAGCTCAATACTCTCCTCTAGCTTTTCTTTCCTTACTAACTCCTGCAGCTTCGTCACGATTTCCCTCGATCCTTTCAAATGACAGGAACTGCCGATACATACTGTAATATTCAAGGTAACTCCCCCTATCTTCTACCATCATTACGAAGCCACTCCATGACTGCCTCTGGACTCCGCTCCCTTACTTCCATCTTATACAGTGGCTCATGGATGTCTGTAAGCGTATGAGCATCTGAATTCGACACGACGACACATTCCTCCAAATATGGATGTTTTGCCAAAAGCTCTCTCTTTCGCTCCATATTCTTAATCTCGACACATCGAAACTTGCTATCAATCGGGATGAACCCTAGATTATACAACAGGCTGTTGCTGTTCTTCTCGATATGGGCAGGAATCATGACGCCATGGAAAAACTGCATCAACTCATACACCCGCTCAAATCGAATAGTCGTATTCTGAAGCAGCAAATCCTCTTCCTTTTGGATGACTTCATCCTTGCAATTGCAAATTAGCTGCTTTCCGAAAATATCTTCTCGGTTCTTCACCCGATTTCGTTTGGAATCCACATAGCGATCAAACCGCATGGCTTCCTCTAACGTAGCAAACAGGCAAAGCACATGGACCTCTTCCTCGGTCGTAAGCTCCATGCCTGGCAGAGCAATGATGCCATATTGGTTTGCCCATTTACATACCGCCTCACAATTCTTGCAACTGTTATGGTCGGTCACTGCGATTACGTCTAGTTCTTTGATGACTGCCATTCCTACAATATTAGCCGGTGTCATATCATCATCACCACATGGAGATAAGCAGGAATGGATATGTAGGTCATACGATAGCCTATTCATAAAGCCTTCTATAAATCCAATTGGCTGTCTCAAAAATCGGAGACCTTGTAGCTAACACGATGATTCCCTGCTCCTTTGCCTTTTCTAGGGCAAATGCATCTACTGCCATGCCTTCTGCAATAATGACTGCGGATACTTCTGCAAGCGTAGCTACGGCAATTGTATTTACGTTTCCCATCACCGTCACCCAAGCTGCTCCGGCTGGTGCTTTACTCATCGCAATACTAAGTAAATCACAGCAAAATGGCACGGTTATGGTCTTCTCCTTATCACCATCCTCATTTAACACGGCAAACTTGCCGCTCGCAATCAATTCCCTTACAATCATGCACCACGTCCCCCTATTCTTGATCTAGCTTGCTAATCTCATCTGAAATCCGATGTATGTATTCTCGAAAGATATGGATGCAATCCTTCTCCCTTGCAATGCCACGCACCACATCCTCTGCAAGCGCACGGCAAGTAGGTGCTCCACAAGAACCACAATCGAGCCCTGGAAGCCTTGCTAAGATTTCCTCTACCCTGGCTCCCATCTCGATGCTTTCCTTCACGCTTTCCCCTAGCTTAAATACCGGCTCATACTGTACGCTCGTATCCCAATATGCGTTCCTTGGAACCTTCGTCCCAAGCCTTACACAAGCCACTGGCATATACTTTCTAAGCTGCTTGATCTTTACCTTCGCCACAAATGGATTCTCCACCGTAAGCACGCCTCCTACGCATCCTCCATTGCATGCATTGAGTTCGATAAATTCCAAGTCTCCAAACTTCTGATCCTCTAAGTCCTCCAGCACCCGAATCACATTCTCAATGCCATCCGCAGCAAGATAGCTGTCCGTCAAAAGTCCCGATGCCTCGCCACCACTGCTGCCCCAGGAAATCCCGATCTTTCCTGCAATGGACAGTTCCTCCGCGCAGTCACTGACCTCCTTCATAAGAGGCAAAAGCTTCGGATACACCTCCTTAATAGCAAGCACCGCATCAATCTCGCTTTTAGAGATTCCAAGCGGCGAATATCTTGCCGTAACCTTGGCCGGACAAGGCGAAAGAAATACGATTCCAATCTTCTCCCTTGGAAGCCCCGTCTCTTCCATTGCCTTTTTTCCCGCAAGCTGTGCCGCCAAATCGACGGGTGCTAATATAGGAAGTAGGTGCTCTAGCAGATTTGGAAAACGAACCCGTATGAGCCGAACGATCGTCGGACATGCAGTGCTTATGATGGGCCACTTTCCCTTATGGCTCTTTACATATGCCCTGGAAAGCTGAGAAACGATTTCTGCTGCCCCGCTTACTTCAAATACATCATCAAACCCTAACCGCTTTAAGGCGGTCAGCACGATATTGATATCGTCTAAGTGATTGAACTGGCCATACAGGCTAGGGGCCGGAAGTGCCACCTTGTACTCATACTGCCCCAGCACGTCCATATCATCATAGGTGGCTAACTTGGCATGGTGAGGACAAATTCGAATACATTCCCCACAATCGATGCAAAATTCCTTCGTAATGACTGCCTTTCCGTTTCGAACACGGATTGCCTGTGTCGGACATCGCTTGATGCAGTTAATGCATCCCTTGCACTTATCTGCATCGAGTCTCACCGAATGATAGAACTTATCCATGCGTCCTCCTTTCGGACCCAGTCCTTGCTATTTTGTAACTACCTTCATTCTCACGGTAGTACCAACCCCGATCTTCGTATCGATCTCCATCTCATCAGAATATTTCTTCATATTAGGAAGTCCCATTCCAGCACCAAACCCTAACGTCCGTATGGCATCCGGTGCCGTAGAATATCCCTCCTGCATCGCCATGTCTATATCTGCAATTCCAGGTCCAGTATCCATCAGCCTCATCTCGATCTCCTCTTCCGTTATGGTCACTTCAATCTTTCCACCACTTGCATGGATTACCATGTTGATTTCTCCTTCGTACATCACGATAGCTACCCTTCGTACCACATCTGGTGAAAATCCTAGCTTCTTTAACTTGCCCTTCACGTCGCTTGACGCTTCTCCTGCTCTTGTAAAATCATCTGAAGAAACCGTATACGATAGACGAATGGAGACACTCAATCGCTGCCACCTCCCCGTAGTCCTTTTTCATATAACAAGCCACATGCGGAAAACATCCTATGGTTCGTCGTAAGAATTACGATTCCCTGTTCGCTGGCAAGGTCAATCATCGCCCTGTCTGGCCCCTTTCCTCGAACAAACACAATACATATAATATCCATCATCTCCGCAGTACGAATCACCTGCTGGTTACAAAGCCCAGTGAGCAATACCGACTGGTCTTTTACAAATGCCAATACATCGCTTAACATATCCGAGCCACATGCCGTATGGACATCCCTGTCCATATGCTCCTGTCCACAGATCACCTTTGCATTCAGCGTGTCACATACTTCCTTCACTGTCACGTGCGTTCCTCCTTCTTCTACAAGAAACCATGAATTATTATGCATTTTTATGTATTACATTACACTTTTCCCATTATTTTACATTCTATCGAAAGTATATCATCGGGGCATTGTTTTTTCAATAGCCAAGGGCTAAATCAGGTGGCTTTCCAAGAATATTGCTATTTAAACAATTTCCGCAAGCATTCGCTCTTTCTTTTAGATAAAATAGCGATTTACCACCGGTTTTCCCTCGGATGTTATTGTAGATTTTTACCAACTACTATGCTATAATAACAGCATGAAACAGGGGGCAATACATATAGTAGAGCATAGTATTTTATTCCATCTACTACATCACAACTATATAAGGAGGGTAAGAATGAGTTCTAAAACATCGTCCGTTCCATTTGCCGGAACAAAAGAACAAGAAGCAGAACTTTTACAAGTCATAGAAGCCTATAAGGATGATAAAGGCGCCCTTATGCCAGTGCTGCAACAAGCCCAAGAAATCTATGGATATCTTCCAATCGAAGTGCAGACCATCATTTCCAACGAGATGGGCATCCCTTTAGAAAAAATCTATGGCGTAGTAACTTTCTATTCGCAGTTTTCGTTAAATCCAAAGGGAAAATACCAGATTTCCGTTTGTCTTGGCACTGCTTGCTATGTAAAAGGTTCTGGAGACATTTACAACAAGTTGATTGAACTACTAGGAATCCAAGGAGGGGAGTGTACTCCGGATGGTAAGTTCTCTCTTGATGCCTGCCGCTGTATTGGTGCTTGTGGACTTGCACCCGTGCTTACCATTAACGATGATGTGTATGGTCGCTTGACAGTGGACGATATTGAAACGATTCTAGCAAAATACTCCGAATAATGTTGGCCGAACTTTCTTTAAACATATTAGACATTGCGAATAACTCCATTCGAGCCAATGCAACTTTGATTACGATCCAAGTGCTAATCTCTACGAAGAAGGATCGTATCACCATACGTATCTTAGATAATGGAGATGGCATGTCGGAAGAGATGCTTACCCATGTAGAGGATCCCTTTTATACCACTCGTACCACGAGGAAAATTGGTCTTGGAATCCCCTTCTTCAAAGCACAAGCCCTCGCTTGCGACGGTTCTTTCTCAATTTCTTCAAAGCTTGGAACCGGGACAAGCATCGAAGCTACCCTTCCATTGTCTCATATCGATCGTATGCCACTTGGTGACATTACTTCTACCATTCATACTCTGATTACTTGTAATCCATCCATTGATTTCGATTACAAATATACCTACGATGACAATTCTTTTGAATTAGATACAAGAACATTTCGAGCAATTCTTGCTCCTATTCCATTTACCACCAAAGAAGTTTCCAATTACATAAGAGAGTACTTGGCCGAAAACAAGGCTGAGACCGATGGCAATGCTTTGATCTAATGCAAACTATAGGAGGTATATTTCTATGAAGTCTCTCGACGAACTTAGGGCCATCCGAGAAAAGATGCAAAAACAGGTTGGCCTGCGCTCTGAAGGCGATGCCGGCATACGTGTGGTCGTAGGCATGGCAACCTGTGGAATTGCTAGCGGTGCAAGACCCGTCCTTACTGCCCTTTCCGATGCGGTACAAGAAAAAGGCCTAACCAACGTGACCGTGACGCAAACAGGGTGTATCGGATTATGCCAATACGAACCAATCGTAGAAGTCATGGAACCTGGAAAAGACAAGGTAACCTATGTAAAAATGACCCCTGAAAAGGCTCTACACATAGTGGACCAGCATTTAATCCGAGGACAAGTCGTATCCGAATACACGATTTCGGGTATCATGGGCTAACATAAAGGAGGAAATCAACATGTATCGTTCACACGTGCTTGTTTGTGGTGGAACCGGATGTACATCTTCTGGAAGTGCCCAGATCATCGAAACGCTGCAAACGGAACTTGAAAAGCAAGGACTCACCAAAGAAGTCTGCGTCGTACAAACAGGATGCCACGGGTTGTGTGCCCTTGGACCAATCATGATTGTATATCCAGAAGCTGCTTTCTACTCTATGGTAAAGGTGTCCGATATTCCTGAAATCGTAGAGGAACATTTGTTAAAAGGACGTGTCGTAAAACGTCTTCTATATAATGAAACGGTAACCGATGCTGGAGATGTCACATCCCTTGCGGATACGGAATTCTATAAGCACCAGCATCGTATCGCATTAAGAAACTGCGGTATCATCAATCCTGAGAATATTGAAGAATACATAGGAACGGGAGGCTATGAAGCCTTAGGAAAAGTAGTAACGAGCATGACTCCTGAGGAAGTCATAAAAGTCCTTACCGACAGTGGACTCCGTGGCCGGGGTGGCGGCGGATTCCCGACCGGAATCAAATGGAAACTGGCTCGTTCCAACGCATCCGAGCAAAAATATGTCTGCTGTAATGCCGATGAAGGGGATCCTGGCGCCTTCATGGATCGTTCCGTGCTAGAAGGCGATCCTCATGTCGTCTTAGAAGCCATGGCAATTGCCGGCTATACGATTGGTGCAAACCAAGGTTATATCTATGTCCGGGCCGAATATCCAATCGCCGTTGCCCGTCTTAAGATTGCCATTGCCCAAGCAAGAGAATATGGGCTATTAGGAAAGAATATCTTTAACAGCGGATTCGATTTCGATATCGGACTCCGTCTAGGTGCTGGTGCTTTCGTATGTGGTGAAGAAACTGCCCTTATGACGTCAATCGAAGGAAAACGTGGCGAGCCTCGTCCAAGACCTCCATTCCCTGCACAAAAAGGATTGTTCGGCGAACCAACCCTTTTAAATAACGTAGAAACCTATGCAAACATCCCTCCAATCCTGCTACATGGGGCCGAATGGTTTGCCTCCATGGGAACAGAAAAGTCCAAAGGCACCAAGGTATTCGCATTAGGAGGAAAGATCAACAATACCGGGCTTGTAGAAATTCCAATGGGGACTACGTTGCGCCAAGTAGTGGAAGACATTGGCGGAGGCATTCCAAACGGTAAGAAATTCAAAGCTGCACAGACTGGCGGACCATCTGGCGGCTGTATTCCTGCAGAGCATTTCGATATTCCAATCGATTACGATAACTTAATCGAGATTGGCTCCATGATGGGCTCTGGTGGTCTAATCGTCATGGACGAAGACAACTGCATGGTGGATATCGCAAAATTCTTCCTGCAGTTTACCGTAGACGAATCCTGCGGCAAATGTACTCCATGTCGAATCGGAACAAAGCGTCTCTATGAGATGCTAGATAAAATCACGAAAGGTCAGGCAACCTTAGAAGACTTAGATAAGCTAGAGGAACTCTGCTACTATATCAAAGACAACTCCCTCTGTGGCCTAGGACAAACTGCTCCAAACCCAGTACTCTCCACCCTTCGCTATTTTAAGGATGAATATATTGCCCATGTCGTAGACAAGAAGTGTCCTGCCGGCGTATGCAAGTCATTGCTCCGCTTTGAGATCATTCCTGAAAAATGTAAAGGCTGTACGATGTGTGCAAGGACCTGTCCTGCGGGAGCCATCAGTGGCACCGTAAAACATCCTCATGTGATTGACCCTGACAAATGTATCAAGTGCGGCGCATGTATGGAAAAATGTAAATTCGGCGCAATCATCAAAAGATAGCTCCCTAGCCAGGTGTTTTTCCTAGGAGCCAGACAATAAGACTTCCTAGGAATCTAGAAAAAAGGAGGTTACTATGGAGACTGTTTCACTGAAAATAAATGGTCTAACGGTAGAAGCACCGAAAGGCTCTACCATATTAGAGGCAGCACGGATTGCCCATATCGACATCCCAACACTGTGCTACCTAAAGGAAATCAACGAAATCGGCGCATGCCGAATCTGCGTTGTAGAAGTAAAGGGCGCTAGAAGCCTCGTTGCTTCCTGCGTCTATCCTGTAGCTGAAAACATGGAGGTCTACACGAATACACCACGCGTATTAGAATCTAGAAAGAAAACATTGCAGCTTCTGCTTTCCAATCACAACAAATCCTGTCTATCCTGTGTAAGGA
>CALZJY010000013.1 GCA_945787925.1 uncultured Anaerosporobacter sp.
ATAGAGAGTGGTGAAATCGTGTCTATAATCGGTTCTAGTGGTTCTGGAAAGTCTACGTTGTTACGCTGCTTAAACCAGCTAGAATCCATCAATGGAGGAGAAGTCGTAATCGATGGGGATCCGATGGCTTGGACAGAGAATGGCAAGGTAAAGTATGCCACAAAAGAAGTACTTCAGGCGATTCGCTTAAAGACAGGATTGGTATTCCAAAGCTTCAACCTGTTCCCTCATTTTAACGTGCTTCGCAACATTACTGAGGCGCCAATCCATGTGGTAGGAAAGTCAAAGGAAGAGGCAGAAAAGGAAGCATATGAGCTATTAGACAAATTAGGGCTAAAGGATCGTGCAGATGCCTATCCATACCAGCTCTCTGGGGGACAGTGCCAGAGGGTGTCCATTGCGAGGGCCCTTGCCCTACAGCCAAAGATCCTATTCTTTGACGAGCCAACGAGTGCCTTAGATCCAGAGCTTACAGGCGAAGTGTTAAAGGTAATCAAATCCCTTACTTCCCTTGGAATCACTATGGTAATCGTTACCCATGAGATGGGATTTGCAAGAGAGATTTCCGACCGGTTGGTATTTATGGACCAAGGCGTGATCGTGGAAAATGGAACGCCAGAAGAAGTATTTGCATCAACCAATCAAAGAACGCAGAGTTTTCTTGGAAAATTCGCGGATTAAGCCGTATTTTCCGCGTATTTATTTAAAAACAAAGGGGATTACCCTTGAAATTTGTGGATAATATAGGTATTATTAAGGCGACAATGTTAATGAGAGAATATTAATTCGCGGAGGAATTAGAATGAAAAAGAAACATTCCCGTATTGTTCTTGCTGCATTATGTTTAGTATCTTCTATTGCACTAACAGCATGTTCAGGTGATAAGAAGAACGAAACTAAGACAGAAGGCAATAACAGTGAAACTAATATATCTCAACAAGAACCTACAGACGGGGGAACAGTCGTAGTAGGAATTCAACAAGATATAGATAGTCTTGACCCACACAAAGCAGTAGCGGCAGGAACTTCTGAAATACTATTCAATATTTATGAAGGTTTAGTAAAACCGGATCAAGAAGGTAATTTAACAGATGCGGTAGCAAGCAAGCATGAAATCTCTACAGATGGAAAGACATACACGTTTACTCTTAGAGACGGAATCAAATTCCATGATGGAAAGCTTGTTACAGTAGATGATATTGTATATTCAGTAAAAAGAAGCGCTGGTTTGTTAGACAAGGAGGACTCCTCCATTGTGGTCAAATCTGCGCTTCAAAACATTTCTGAGGTAAAAGCGACAGACGATAAGACCGTACAAGTGAGCCTTAAGACTCCAGATACAGAATTACTTGGCTATATGACATTTGCCATCATTCCAGCAGGATATGAAAAATGTGATACAGCGCCAATCGGTACTGGTCCATTCAAGTTTGTTTCTTATACGGCAGGACAAAACATAGTAGTGGAAAAGAATAACGAATACTGGGGCAAAAAAGCTTACTTAGATAAAGTGACATTTAAGGTAGTTCCAAAGGCAGAAACTGCAATGAATGAATTAGCAGCAGGCTCCATCGATATCTATCCATACCTTACTGTGGATCAAGCAGCGCAATTAGAGAAACAGTTCAACATCCAAGTTGGGAATATGAACTTAGTACAGGCGTTATTCTTAAATAACGCAGCAAAACCATTCGATAACCAAAAAGTTCGTGAGGCAATCTGTTATGCGATCGACCGTCAGGCAGTGCTTGACTTAGTTGCAGGCGGAAAGGGAACGATCATCGGAAGCGGTGTATTCTCCGGATTCACAAAATACTTCAACGAAGACTTAGTATCTTACTATAACAAAGATACACAAAAAGCCAAAGCCTTATTAGCGGAAGCTGGCTATCCAAATGGATTCGAGTTTACGATCACAGTACCATCCAACTACCAATACCATGTAGACACGGCACAAATCTTAGTAGACCAATTATCTGAAATTGGGGTTACTGCAAAGATTAAGACAGTAGAATGGGCAGCTTGGTTAAGTGATACGTATTCTGCTCGTGAATACGAAGCAACCGTAGTCGGTTTAGATGCAAAATTAGCAGGAAGTGATTTACTTTCCCGCTATGTATCTACAGCGAACAATAACTTCATCAACTTTAACAACAAAGAATATGATGAAATTTTTGCAAAGGCAGTTGCAACCACAAACGATGAAGAAAAAGTAACTTACTACAAACAGTTACAAAAAATCTTAACAGAAAATGCAGCATCTGCTTACATTGCAGATCCACCACTTATGGTTGCGTTGAATAAGAAGTTAGGCGGATACACATTCTATCCTGTATACGTACAAGATATGGCATCCGTATACTTTACAAAATAACAATCAAATACGTCAAGGGCGGTGTATATTATGAAATATTTAATGAAAAAAACGATAACTCTCATTCTAACATTGTTGACAGTTACATTTTTAACCTTTATCGCCTTTGAAGTCATACCAGGGGATAGCGCTACGCTGTCTCTTGGAACGGATGCAACTCCTGAGCAGATTGAAGCGCTTAGGGAGCAGCTCGGTTACAATAAGCCAGTCCTAGTTCGATACAAGGACTGGCTTTGTGATGCCGTAAAAGGGGATTTTGGAACTTCTATGAACTATAACCTTCCAGTAGGTCAGTTGATTAAGGAACGTCTTCCAGTAACGATCACGCTTGCCGTGTTGTCCATCCTGCTTACTGTGGTTTGTGCGGTTCCGCTTGGAATTGTCACGACGAGGAAGGAGCATAGCAGGGCAGAAGGAATACATCAATTTTTCATCCATTTAGGAATGGCGATTCCGCCGTTCTTCCTTGGAATCCTAATTACGTTTATTTTTGGACTTACCCTTCGCTGGTTCGTCCCAGGAACGGAACTTTCCTTTTCAGAGAATCCGTCACAGTTTATCTACTATATGATTTATCCAGCCATTGCAGTAGCAGTGCCAAAGGTTGCGATGATGACGAAGTTCCTTCGAAGTTCCATCAAGCGCCAACTTGGATTAGATTATGTAAGAACGGCGTATAGCAAGGGTGGCACGAACCGTCATGTCATGTATCGCCATGTATTAAAAAACGCGCTGATTCCGGTCATTACGTTTTTTGCCATGATCGTTGCAGAAGTATTTGCAGGAAGTATCGTGGTAGAGCAGGTATTTAACCTTCCAGGGTTAGGAAGGCTGTTAGTGACTGCGATTGGAAATCGTGACTATCCAATCGTGCAGGCAATCGTGTTATACATTGCAGCACTTGTAATTTTAATGAATTTCATCGTGGATGTATTATATCAATACATCGATCCACGTGTGAAGGCAGAGTAGAGGGAGGAGATACGTATGAAGAAATATACGGCGACGCAGAAGATAGGCCTTGCGCTTGTTTTGATGATCGTTGGAGTTACGCTTGTCGGCCTCTTTTATACTCCATATGATCCGAATAAGATGAATGGACTTTCCAAAAACATGGCACCATGTTTGGAGCACCCATTTGGAACGGACAATTTTGGCCGTGACATTTTAAGCCGCGTGATGGATGGTGCCAAGACAACCTTTATCATCGCCAGTGCGACGGTACTAATCGGAGCGGTGGTTGGAACCATCATCGGAGCCATTACAGGATACTTTGGAGGCGTGGTTGACGAATGTCTGATGCGTTTCAATGACGTGGTTGCTTCCATCCCAAGCATCCTGCTAGCGCTTTTGGTAGTCAGTATTTTAGGCGTTGGAAAGTACAAGATTATCGTCGCGCTTGGAATCATCTTTATTCCAAGTTTTGCGCGTGTGACAAGAAGCGAATTCGTCGCACAGCGACAATTGGATTACGTAAAAAATGCACGTCTGATGGGGGCAAGCCATTTGCGTATCATATTCCTGCACATCATGCCTAATACGCTTCCCATCCTATTGCCATCGTTAGCAATCGGATTTAATAACGCCGTACTTGCAGAGGCAAGCATGAGCTACTTGGGATTAGGGGTACAGCCACCAGACCCAAGCCTTGGAAGGATGCTAAGTGATGCGCAGAGTTTCCTTATGACGGCACCTTGGTATTGTCTTGCACCAGGATTTACAATCATCCTTACCGTATTAGGATTCAGTTTATTGGTAGAAAGGTAGGAGGAGACATGGGAAATACGATATTAGAAGTCAACGACCTCCATGTGGGTTTTGTGGAAAACAAGCAATATGCACCAATTGTTTCGGGGATAACTTTTTCCATTTCTAAGGGAGAAATCTTAGGAATCGTTGGAGAAAGTGGTTCTGGAAAGTCCATTACCTCCCTTACTATCATGGATCTGTTAAAGCATAATGGAAAGGTAAAACAGGGACAGCTGCTATTTGAAGGCAGCGACCTGCTTACGATGACGAAAGAAGAGAAACGGCGTAAGAAGGCAAATGAAATCGCCATGATATTTCAAGAGCCAATGACAAGTCTGAATCCGGTAATCAAGGTTGGCCCACAGGTAGAAGAAGTGTTAGCGCTCCACAAAGAGCCAAATCCAGGAGAATATAAGAAGCGTGTTATTTCCATGTTTGAGGATGTAGGATTAAAAGACCCAGAGGCCATTTACGGAAAGTATCCACACCAGCTATCTGGCGGCATGAGACAGAGAGTTATGATTGCAATGGCGATGATCCTTCGCCCAAAGCTTCTGATTGCCGATGAACCGACAACCGCACTTGATGTGACCGTGCAGAAGCAAATCCTTGAACTGCTTTTGCAGATGAATAAGAAATATGGTACAAGTATCATCTTTATCAGTCATGACCTCGGTGTCGTAAGAAAGCTTTGCGATAGGGTCATCGTAATGTATGATGGAGCAATCGTAGAGCAGGGAACAATCAACGAAATCTTTGAATGTCCGAAAGAAGAGTATACGAAGAAGCTCTTAGCAGCCGTTCCAAGCATGAGAAAGCATGAAGAACAGGAAGAGGCAGCAACGGTAGAACAGGAAGAAGAGACGCCAGCCATTCTTACCGTAAAGGATGTGACCGTAGGCTATACTGTAAAAGGACGTGGCATCTTTGGAAAGAAGACGACAAAGACCATTGTAAAAGGAGTTTCCTTTGACATTAAAGAGGGAGAAATCTTCGGAATTGTTGGAGAGAGTGGCTCTGGAAAATCCACGCTATCCAAGGCGATCGTAGGACTCACTCCACATGCATCCGGAGAGATTACGATGCAGGAAGCACATCCACAGATGGTATTCCAAGATCCATATTCCTCCCTGAATCCAGCGAAGACCATTGGCAGCATACTAAGCGAGCCACTGATTATTGAAGGAAAGCTTAAAAAGGAAGAACGCAGACGTAAAGTAGAACAGATGCTAGAAGAAGTTGGCCTAAAAGGAGACTACTACGGACGAAACATTGCAAAGCTTAGCGGTGGACAGAGACAGCGTGTAGCGATTGCATTAGCGCTTATGACAAACAAGAAGTTCATCGTACTAGATGAGCCTGTATCGGCGCTAGACGTAACGATCCAAGACCAGATTCTAAAACTGCTGAAGCGCTTACAGCAACAGCATCGCCTGTCCTATCTGTTCATTTCCCACGACTTAAATGTGGTCTATGAATTATGTGACCGCATCGCGGTAATGAAAGACGGAGTGATTGTAGAACAGGGAACGAGAGATGAGATTTACTATCATCCAAAAGAAGCCTATACAAGACAACTAATCGAAGCCATCGTATAAGAGGACGTAAGTTCCTTATAGGGCCAAAAGAAAAAGGAATGCCCTCCATAGTGCGTCTATGGAGTAGCATTCCTTTCTTGCTTTAATGCCAGTAAACATAATTTTGTAAAGCTCTCACGAAAATGCAAATCATCCTGTTTGCTTCGTTTTCTCATGCTACAGCTGTGGATGCCCATTTTTCTTTGTTTGGCAGCGATATGCCGTTCATACATTAACAAATCAATATTCTGGTTCGTAAACCATTTTCCATTGTTGTTGATGGCAAAGGCTTTTTTGCCTAGGACCATGCTGGCAACGCCGTAGTCATGGGTTACGACGATATCACCAGCTTCCGTTCGATTAAAGAGTGCCAAATCAACCGCATCTGGAGCTTTACTAACCTGAATGATTTCTGAATAATTCGAATACAATTCGTGGCTGGTATCAATGATCATTACGACCGGTATCTTATATTTTCCAGCGACGTCCTCGATAATTTCCTTTACTGGACATGCATCTGCATCTACTAAAATTTTCATATCTTACCCTATCTCTTCAATGAAGTATAGTAACTCGTTAGTTTACCTTTCTAGTATATAATATGCAAAAGGAGTAGAAAAGTTATATTCTATGCCGCATTTACACGCTTGATTCTACAGAAAAATAAGCCAATTACGATAGGAAGGTAGTAAGTGATCATTCTCCAAAGGATCAAGGCAACCGCCGTTAGGGCTGGCTTCATGATAAAGATGCCGAATAGTAAGTAGAAGCTGCCTTCTGCACCGCCAGATGCGCCAGGAAGGGGAATGAATGCCGAAATCATCATCACAAAGGAGCTTGCTGCAACCATGGAAATGATCGAGCTTACTTGGATTCCAAGTGCCATACAGATGCAGAATGGAATGATGAACATGCAAGTAAGCTGCAGTAACGTGATTGCGATAGAAGCAGACAATACGTCCTTTTGCTTCATAAGCTGTCGAAAGCCATCATGGAAAGCATCAATGTTAGCAACTGCTTTTTGGGTCATTGCCTCTTTGTTTTTGATGATATGCATCTTTGCTAATAGTGAGATTAGTGCAGTACAAAGCTTTGTCGTAAACAAGGGAAGGAAGCCAATCAGGAAAAGCCCGATGACAACCAATAAGTTTACGGTAAATCCAAGACCGACTAAATATCCAAGGCGGTTTACTTGCTTCGAGAAGAAGCTATATCGTACGAAAAGCAGGATGCTAGAGTAAAGGATTAGCGCGCTTTGGTATACGATGAACTTCATAAGCAAGATGCTAGAAGCCTCTCCAACTTGGAAAGAGGATTGTGTTAAGTAATATAACTGCATTGGCTGTCCACCACTTGCAAATGGCGTGATGTTATTAAACAGCTGTCCGACCATCGTAGTACGGAATGCATTGAGAAAGGAGAGGTTTCGCTTGATACAGTTTGCTGTGTAGTATAACACGCCACTTTCCAATAGGCAGTAAGATGCCATGCTTAGGATGGCGATGATAAGCCAGATCTTATTGCTTCCACCAATGATAGAACATAGCTGTCCGATATCATTAGTAACAAGTATGATACCGATTACAAGGAAAGAAGCGAATGTGATAAATAGTAAATTCCATTTATTTGATTTCATGAGCACACTCCTTATCGTTTATTCTTTTTCCGTTTCCAATCTTTGTAGGCAAGGGCACGTTGGTAGAAACGGTCCCACATAGTTGCGACATGCTCTCTGCTATAGAAGGCTTTCCCTTTCTTGGACATTGCAACCGCTTCGTCAAGATATGCCTCATCCGTAGAAAGTCGTCGAATCGTATCGATGAACTCTTCGTTGGATGTTCCTTTGAGATAGAAATCAAATAAGATGTTTTCGTAAAGGTCAAGGTCACGAAGCAGCATTGGCTTGTTGCAGTTCATAGATTCTAAGATTGTCATAGGGAAAAGCTCATTATATGATGGTAAGAACATTAAGTCACAAAGGTTATACACTTCGTTCATCTTTTCACGGTCAATGATACCTAGGAAGGTCACATTCTTTGGCGGGTTTTCTTTGATCTTCTTGATTTCTTCATATCCATCTGTGATTGGGCCAAAGGAAAAGCCGCCAGCCCAGACGAAATGGATATCAGGCATTTGCTTTGCGATCTCGATGAAGTCTAATACCCCCTTTCGAATTTGCAACTGCCCAACTCCAAGTACCGTAAACTTATGTTCAGGCAATCCGTATCTCTTGCGAAGAGCACCAATGTCTCCTGTTTCGATCGGATAGAATTTCTTATCGGATACATAGTTTGGAATGTACGTGACTTTCTTCGGATTGATTCCATATTCCGCAAGCTTATCGATAAACCATGGATTTACAGTCACTAGAAGGTCCATGGACTTATAGAACTTCATAATGTACCAGTAAAATGGAATCTTCAAACACTTTGGAAGGTGAATGCTATCCTCTAGTGTTTCCGGAATGAAGTGTACATATCCTACCGCTACGCCGCGCTTCTTCGCAAATGGAATCGTTAAGAAGAATTCCGGGTTGATGCTATGATAGTGCGTAATATCCTTTCCGTGTATGCTGTTGATGGATACTTTATATTTATGAGACAGATCATCTTTTACAAGGGCAACCTGCTCTAAGTAAGCGGAGCCAACTCCTTGGCCTTTGACACTGTCTGCTCGTGATAACATGTTGATCGTATGCATAACAAATTCCTCCGTACTGTATTTGTGAATAGTTTACACTACATAAATTTCGAAACCTAGCAGTTTTAACGAAATGTAAGAAAATATTAAGTTTTGAAACTCTCTTAACGGACCAAGCAGTTTTAGGCAGTAATAGTAAGAGGATTGACAAAAAGAACAGGTGCCATACATCAAACTTTTTTCCTTTGCTTGGGACACAAACGCTAGAATAGTCATAAATGCTTATGATATAATAAGTACTATAACGAAAAAATAAAATGAGAGAAAAGGAATCAAAGGGATGATAATGTTCTTAGTAAAACGATTTGTAAAGGACTATGAAAACACTACGGATATTCAAGTGCGGACTGCCTATGGAATTCTGGCTAGTATTGTTGGCATTATATGCAATATAATCCTGTTTGTCACTAAGCTTGTCATAGGGACGCTGATTTCTAGTATTTCCGTTGTGGCGGATGCCTTTAACAACTTATCCGATGCAGCCTCTAGCATCATTAGCTTTATTGGTGTGAAAATTGCAAGCAGGCCTGCAGATAAGGAGCATCCATTCGGACATGGGAGATATGAATATATTGCGGCCCTTGTGGTTGCCTTCTTAGTCGTGCAAGTGGGGTTCACTTGTTTTAAAAGTTCGATTGGAAAGGTATTTCATCCAGAGGAGCTGATTTTTAGTCTTCCACTAGTGGCAATCTTAATCTTGTCCATCTTGGTAAAGGTATGGCTCGGATTCTTTAACCGTGTGCTTGGCAATCGTGTGAATTCCAGCGTGATGAAGGCAACGTCTGCGGATGCATTTGGAGATGTATTAGTAACGTCTGCTACCGTATTATCCATCGTAATTAGTAAATTTACGGGATATAACATCGATGGATATATGGGAATCGTCGTTTCCATCTTCGTATTGATTGCAGGATATAACATTGCAAAGGATACGCTAGAGCCACTGATCGGACAGGCAGTATCCCAGGAGACATATGATCAGATTACGAAAAAGCTGGAATCTTACGAAGGGATTATAGGAAGCCATGACCTCATTGTGCATTCGTATGGACCATCTCATACGATGGCAACGATCCATGCAGAAGTGCCAAATGATATGAGTTTCGAGGGTGCCCATGAGTTGATTGACCGCATTGAACGAGACTTTCTAAGGGAGGAAGGAATCTTCTTGGTCATCCATATGGACCCATTAGAGGTAAATGATACGCTGGTAATTGAGACAAAGGAGCAGATCAAGAGATTGGTAAAAGAACTAGATCCGCTTGCGAGCATTCATGACTTCCGTATGGTAAATGGAGAGGAGTCTATGAATCTGATTTTCGATTTGGAGGTTCCTCATAACTACTCGGAAACAAGGGAAAACCTATTAATCAAGGATGTGAAAAGGAAGGTAAAGGGAATCGATCCAAGATATCATTGTGATATCACATTAGAGCATGGCTTTATTGGAAGCAAATAAACGGGGAGTGGTCAAGATGGTAATTGATATGCATACCCACATATGGCCAGATGCCATGGCGGAACGGACCGTAGAAAAACTTGCTCAGATTGGAGGGGTAAAAGCGTATGGAAACGGTACGCTTTCTTCCCTGGAGGAGACTATGGCACGGGACGGGGTGGACCTTAGCGTCCTCCTTCCTGTGATTACAAAACCAGAGCAGTTTGAAATGGTAAACAGGGTAGCAAGTACATATAACGGGAGGAAAAGCATCCTCTCCTTTGGAGGAATCCATCCAAGAAATACGGATATACGGGAAAAGGTAAAGACAATCAAAGCGCTTGGGTTAAAGGGGGTTAAGATCCACCCAGATTATCAGGGGGAATTTATCGATTCCATAGAGTATCAGAACATCATAAAAGAGGCACTCGGGTTAGGTCTGATTGTGGTAAGTCATGCTGGAAGGGACGTCGGATTATATGAGACCGTCCATTGTACACCAGCCAGAGTGGCAAGGATTTATGAAGAACTTTCGTTAGAACAGAATCAGGACAATCGTCTTGTACTAGCCCATACTGGTGGATGCGACCAGTGGGAAGAGGTGCTTACCTATCTAGCCGGAAAGAAGCTGTATTTCGATATCAGCTTTACGGCAGGTAGGATTGACGATGGCTTATTCGTGGAAATCGTAAAGAAGCATGGTGCAGAGCGAATGATGTTTGGGACGGACTATCCATGGTCTTCTGCCGAGGAGACGATGGAATGGCTGAAGGGACTCCCCTTAAGCAATCGAGAAAAGGAGCTGATTCTAGGTGGAACAGCCCGCGGCTTATTAGGAATATAAGTGGGAAGTACATAATTTCAATAAAATACCAGATGTCATGACACGATTTAGACAAGTTTCGTCAGTATACTTACCCATGTCAGACCTTATGAGAAATATGTGGGAGAAAGCATTGAAAAAGAAACAAAGAAGAATCGCAGCACTACTGGCTGGGATGTTCTTATGTCTTGGAATGCTGGGGGCAATGACAGTCGAGGCAGCAAGCAAGAAGGTAACGAAAGTATCGGTGACAAATGTGACAGGCAGCAGTCTTAGGATGTCCGTGGGAAAGACATACCAGCTAAAGGCTTCTGTATCACCAAAAGACGCGAAGAATTCTTCACTGCTTTGGTCATCTTCAAACAAATCCATTGCAACCGTATCGAGTACTGGCAAACTGAAAGCCCGTAAAGTAGGGAAGACGAAAGTAACAGTGAAGTCAAAAGACAATCCTAAGGCAAAGAAGACCATCACGGTAACTGTGAAATCTGCGAAAAGCACGATTCAAAAAATCACACTACAGACAAAGAAGCAGCAAAGGCTGATTCAAGGAGAAACTTATCAGATAAAGGCAAAGACGAGTCCAGTAAACAATGGAGTTTCGTATCGCTCGAGCAATACGAAGGTAGTCAAAGTATCTGCTACTGGAAAAGTAACTGCAGTGGGAGCCGGAACAGCGACTGTGACTGTTAAGGCCAAGGATACGGATACGGTATGGACGAAGTTATCATTCAAAGTAAGAACCTATGAGGCACTTCGCGTAGACAAGACACAAAGTGTTGCCCATATGGGACTTATTTATGAGGCACCATCAAACTCAGTTCCCGCATATAAGAAAGCGGCGGTAAGTAATGCATTCATGGGAATTGAGGCGGATTTACAAGAAACCGCAGATGGGGAGTTCGTAATGATTCATGATGCAGACATCTCATCAAGAACCGACGGTTCAGGCTTAGTAAGCAAGCTATCGTTAAAAGAAGTAGTATCGGCAAGAATGACAAAAGGGACCAACATCAGTCAGTATCCGAATCTGCATATACCAACGGTAGACGAATACCTTTCGGTATGCAAGCAATATGGGATGAGGCCTGTAATTCATATCAAATCGATAAAGAACCATAAGAAACTGCTTATGAAATTAAAACAGCACGGGCTAGAGGATAAGGCGATCATCACAGGATCGAAAGCCGTAGTTTCTAGATTCCGTACATTGGATAAGCGTGTAACGTTATCATGGCTATGCTATATGACGAAGTCTAACATAGACTGGGCAGCAGCAAATAAGGTGGATATCAATGTAGCATATCAAGATGTGACACAAGAATTAATCGACTACGCACATGATAAAAACCTTACCGTTGGTGCCTGGACGGTGAATAACCATAAGGAAGCCAAACGAATCCTTTATAAAGGAGTAGACTTTATAACAGGCGACTATAAATTTGCAATATATTAGAGGGAAGATGTCAGTATTTCCAAAGGAATGGGGGAATGCTTGACATCTTCTTTCGTTATCCACTATAATGACAGATAGAGCACAAGGGAGCTGGAAGATAGCCAGCTGAGAGTAAGGCTGAAATCGCCTTTGACCTCCACCTGATCTGGGTAATGCCAGCGTAGGGACGTGATAGAATAAGATACATATTTTATCGAACCTCTTGTATGCGTACAAGGGGATTTTTTTTAGGAGGCTGTAGGAAGAAAAATAGGGCCGTAGAAAAGGAGAATGCAAAATGGAAGCTAGTGTAGCAATTCAAACATTACCGGAAGCAAAGAATGACGACGAATTGATTCGAATCGTAGATGAGGTAATCGCCTATATTAAGAGTACAGGATACAACTATTATGTTGGACCATTCGAGACAGCGATTGAAGGACCATACGATGAGTTAATGGATATCGTAAAGGAATGCCAGCATATCGCAGTAAAAGCAGGGGCACCAAGCGTTGCAGCATATATCAAGGTGTCCTATAAACCTGAGGGAGAAGTGTTAACGATTGACAAGAAAGTTTCAAAACATCATCAATAAAGGCTCGTATTTAGTAGCCATCGCAGTAATCCTGCTCGTATGGCAGGGCGTATGCACCTATGAAGTCGTGCCAAGCTTCATGCTGCCATCCCCGGTGGATGTGTGGAAGGCATTTGTGGGAGACTTTGGCTTGCTTATGATGCATACAAAGATCACATTGATTGAGGCCGGGATTGGGCTATTCCTAGGAGTAGTGTTAGGAGTTGTAATTGCCGTGTTAATGGATACAAATCAAATGGTATATAACGCCTGTTATCCAATCCTAGTGATCACACAGACAATACCGACCGTGGCCATCGCCCCATTATTAGTGTTATGGCTAGGTTATGATATGGCGCCGAAGGTTGTGTTGATCGTCATTGCGACGTTCTTCCCGATTACGATCGGCGTATTAGATGGCTTAAAGAGCACGGATAAGGATACGCTGAATTTGCTTCGTTCCATGGGGGCAAGCAAGGTTCAGATTTTCTATCATTTAAAAGTAAAGAGTTCCTTAGGAGCATTTTTTTCAAGTCTTAAGATTTCTGTGTCCTATTCCATCATTGGTGCAGTAATCGCAGAATGGCTTGGCGGATTTAACGGATTAGGCGTATATATGACGCGGGTAAGGAAATCCTTCTCTTATGATAAGATGTTCGCAGTCATCTTCTTGATTTCGCTAATCAGTATCGTGCTTATGCTTCTAGTGAAAGAAGTACGTAAGAAATGCATGCCTTGGGAACAGGTGTAAGGGAAGGGAGACAAGATATGAGAAAGAAGAAATTAGCAGCAGTAGCCGTGATGGCATCGATGATGTTGTCGTTGGTTGCATGCGGTAGCAATAAAGAGAAGAAAGACAACGACGGAGGTAAAAACTTAAAGAAGGTTACGTTCGTATTGGACTGGACGCCAAATACAAACCATACAGGAATCTATCTGGCAAAGGAAAAAGGATACTTTAAAGAAGCAGGCCTTAACGTAGAAATCGTACAGCCCCCAGATGGCGGAGCAGAACAGCTTGTTGCTTCTGGAAAGGCACAGTTTGGAATCTCGTTCCAAGATACGTTGGCTGCCTGCTATGCAAGCAAGGAGCCACTTCCAATCACAGCAGTAGCAGCGGTGTTACAACATAACACATCTGGAATCATAAGCAGAAAAGGCGAGGGACTGTCGACTCCAAAAGGGCTAGAGGGCAAGAAGTATGCCACTTGGAACGGTCCGATTGAAAAAGCGATGATTGCAAATGTTATGAAGGCAGATGGGGGCGACTTTAACAAGGTAACCCTGATTCCGAACGAAGTAACGGATGAAGTAAGTGCCTTAAAGACAAACTCCGTAGATGCCATCTGGATTTATTATGGATGGGCAGGGATTGCTTGCGAGAAAGCCAAATTGCCAATCGACTACTTTGCGTTCCGTGACCTAAATCCAGTCTTTGATTACTACACTCCAGTGATCATTGGAAATAACGCATATCTAGAAAGCAACAAGGAAGAAGCGAAGGCGTTCCTAGCAGCCGCAGCAAAAGGCTATCAGGATGCCATCAAGGATCCAGAAGGCGCAGCAGAAGTATTATTAAAAGAAGCGCCAGAGTTAGATGCAGACCTAGTAAAGGCAAGCCAGAACTATATGAAGGACCAGTATATCGCAGACGCTAGCAAATGGGGAGAAATCGATCCAAAACGCTGGAATGCATTTTATAACTGGTTGAATGAAAATAACTTGGTAGAGACAAAGCTTCCTGAGAATACGGGATTTAGTAACGAGTACTTATAAAGGAAGCTTAGATTGAGGTAGGCTATGGCGAACTTAGTGACGAAAGACATCACCAAATGTTTTGATGGCAAGACCATCATTGAAGAAATAAATATTGAGCTGAACGATAAAGAGCTTGTAAGCCTGATCGGGGTAAGTGGTGCCGGAAAGACAACGCTATTCAATACGATTAGTGGACTAATTTCTCCAGAGCAAGGACAGGTCCTATTAGATGGCGAAGACATTACCGGAAAGACAGGAAAGGTCAGCTATATGTTGCAAAAGGATTTGTTATTACCGTTTAAGACGATTGAGGATAACGTGGCGCTGCCATTGGTATTAAAGGGTACGAAGAAGAAACAGGCGAGAGAAATGGTACGTCCATATCTTAGGGAGTTCGGGCTGGAAGGAACGGAGAAGAAGTATCCGGCCCAGCTTTCTGGCGGAATGAGGCAGAGAGCCGCACTGTTACGCACCTATCTGTGTTCTAGTGGGGTGGCGTTGTTGGACGAACCCTTTTCTGCATTAGATACGATTACAAAGCGTTCCATGCATAAATGGTATTTGGAGATTATGGACCATATTCATCTATCCACCTTGTTTATTACCCATGATATCGATGAGGCAATCCTGTTAAGTGACAGAATCTATCTGATGACAGGAAAGCCTGGACGAATCACAAAGGAAATTGCAATCAAGACGCCAAGACCGAGAAGTGAGGAATTCTTGCTTACGGAGGAATTCTTAGCGTATAAGCGTGAGATTATCGAAGCATTAAAATTAGGATAGAGAGAAAAAGGCTTTCCCGCGGGGAAAGCCTTTTTGGCTACATACGACTGTGTCCTTTGTGAGAATATTTTCATTCGGAAAATGGTAATTCTTTTTTGTTAGAATCTAAGAATACGTATTCGCGTGGTATATCATCAGAATTATAAATATAAGGATATTTATTTATTTCTACCTCAATTTCTTGTCCAGATTGTTTTCGTATACGAATATATTTGCATTTGGGATTATTCACTAAAAAACAATATCCATTCTTCCAGTATGCTACCCCAACATCGTCAGCTCTAATTATAGGTTCATAAGTTGTACAGTATGTATATGTACCATCATTATTTATACTACACTCCATAGGAAGATAGTAATGCTCCTGATTTTCATTTCCGGAAATAAACCACATAAGTGCATCGCTATGTTCTATAACCATTCCAGCATAGTCGATCATGACAGTTTGCGCATCAGAAATTGGAATCACAGTTCGAGCTTTTTTTATAAAATCATCTGAATCTTTTAATTTCCTTGGATATAGTATAAATATTAACAGAGATGATAGCGTTAAAAACAAAAAAATAACTATATAACGTCTTTTCATAGTTCTCCTTTCAAACAGTATAATTCCAACTTCCATATGGTCATTTTACAGTCTACGTCTAGGTAGATGAAACGTTACTAGATGCAGTAGAAGTTACACACAAAAATCAGAATTTATTCAATTTATATTTATAATAATACAAGAATAATATATCATATGGTTTTTTACAACTTCATAAATGCTATATAATAGCGATACTATTTTACTTCTAGATATTTACTGTATATTTGGGCATTAGATTTAGACAGAGTATTACAAGAAAGAATAATTATCTATAGCCTTTTATTGAATGATATAAGCCGTTTTTCAAACTATTTTGTAATTGAACAGCTATAGGATAAGACTATAGCAGGCCATGATATATAAAAAATAAAAAAATAGCACTCGCCTCTTGACAGTGCTAATAATAAGTGTTATATTACATGTAGAACAAAAAAAGAAAAAGAAATCACTAGATGTGTTACCCCCAATCGAGTATCCACCTGG
>CALZJY010000014.1 GCA_945787925.1 uncultured Anaerosporobacter sp.
ACTTTTCCTGTTTCCGTATTTGGTACTTTTTCGATGATGTCCACTTTGTCGCCATATCCATACGTATCGGATAAATATACCGTTCCAACTTCACAAGAACCTTCTGCAACCGCAAGCAGCACTTTGCTTACATTTCCTTGCTCGCTGATTTCTAATCCGCCAAGTGCCTCAGACACCTGTTTTGTCGTAATGTCAGACGCCTCCATAGACTTGTCTAAGATCCCAATATTCTCTTGTATATTTTCCAACTGGAACACTTGCTGCTGCCAACGCAAAGCTTTTTGCCTTGTTTAAGTCCTTAAGGCTTGTCACTTCTGTCTTTGCATTCTTTCCTTTAATCAATACTACTTGATTATTTAATACCTCTTTTCTTACGCCATCTCGAATCAAGCCATCCTTTTCTAATTGGTCTACTTGTTTCGTTGCCGCACTAAAGAAAATGTCACACTCATATCCTTCTTGGATTTGTGTAAGTAGCGTACCGGAACTATCGGCACTTAAGATCACTTTCACATCACTATGCTCTTTTTCATAGTCTGCGATAATCTGTTCCATAGAAGACTTTAAGCTCGCTGCTGCAAATACATGAAGTTCTGTCTGCTTTTTCGTTTCCTCTTTTTTACCGCATGCTGCAACAGTCGTTGCAACCATGACCATAATGAAAAGTAGAGCATACAAACGCTTCGTTTTGGAATACATGAGAATTAATCATCCTTTCTTGCACAGTTAGATACATCACCACGTAATACATCAAGGCCATGTCCTAATTCTGTGATAATATATTCAAGACTTTCTTTTACTGCCTTCTTACTTCCTGGAAGGTTTACGATCAATGTATTTTTACGGATGACAGATTGTGCTCTGCTTAACATGGCACGTTTTGTAATTGTCATAGAATACGCACGCATTGCTTCTGCGATTCCTGGCGCAAGACGATCCGCAACTGCTAATGTACCTTCTGGAGTCGTATCTCTTGGAGAAAATCCAGTTCCACCAGTTGTTAATACTAAATCAACTTGTCTCATGTCTGCAAGACGTTTTAAATGACGTTCTAATACTTTTTGTTCATCTGCGATTAATACCGTTTCTACCACTTCATAACCGTTTTCCTTTAAGATTTCAACGATACATGGACCGCTTTCATCTACACGCTCTCCTCTTACGCCACTATCGCTAAGTGTGATTACTGCAGCTTGGAATGGACGATCTTTTTTCACTTCTTCCATTGTCACTGTATCACCTACGTGCATCGTTCCGCCTTTTACAACTTTTGCAAAAACGCCTTCTCTTGGCATGATGCAGTCACCCATTGTATGATAGATTTGGCAATGGCTATGACATTCCTTACCGATTTGTGTCATTTCTAAAATGATATCGTTACAGTGGAATCTTGTTCCTACTGGAAGGCTTCTAAAATCAAATCCATCGATGATTACGTTTTCGCCGAAATCACCATATACTACTTCTGCACCTTTGCTTCTGAATGCTTCGATTTTTTCATCGGATAATAAGCTTACTTGGCGATGCCAGTTCCCTGCATGGGCATCTTGTTCGATTCCGAAATCTTCAACAAAAGTAGCCTCTTGAATTTCTTTTTTCTTTGTTCCTCTTTTTTCACTTACGCAAATCGCTTTTACTGTTCCTTGTTTCACTTTTAATTAGCCTCCTATTTCGCTCATACCTTTATGCTCCGTCATCTTCTCTAAATGAGAAAAACAATGTGCTTCTGGCTTTTCTGTTATTGCACGATCAAATGCTTCTCTTAATGCATCTACTCCTTCTCCGCTTCGAAGGATTGCACCTAAATTCACGCCTGCCTCATAGCATAGACAAGGTTTTAATACGCCTTGGCTTGTCAGCCTTACTCGGTTACAATCTTCACAAAATGGATTGGAAACTGCATGAATCAATCCAATTTTTCCTATTAAGTCACGGCTTTCATAATAAATGGCCGGTCCATTTCCTCTTACTTTCGTAGCGACTTTTAAATCTGGCCACTCGGTACGTAATCGTTCTAATGCTTCTTTGGCACTCACGCCTGGTGTCTTTCTACCATATCCTACTGGCATGATTTCGATAAACTTGATATCGATCTTGTTGTCTTTTGCAAGGGACGCAAGCGGGATGATTTGATCTTCCGTTTCTTTTAGAAGTACGGCATTGATTTTTGTCTTTAAACCTAATGCCATACATTTACGGATGCCTTCTAGTACACGGTCTTTTCCGCCTTTGATTCCAGTAATCTGATCAAATCGTTCTGCATCTAGGACATCTAGACTGACATTGACACCATCGATACCAATCTCGGCTAGTTCCTCAGCTACCTCTGCTAGATAATAGCCGTTTGTCGTAATCGTAACGGTTTGTACACCTTCCATTTGCTTCAACTTACGAAGAAAGCCAAGACAGCCAGCGCGTACCAATGGCTCTCCTCCCGTTACTTTAAAGTTTACGATGCCTTTTTCTACCGCTATCTTGCAAATTGTTAGGATTTCTTCGTAGGACATGATTTTTTCATGCTCTACCCACTTGATTCCATTTGGCATACAATACTGACAACGGAAATTACATCGGTCAGTAATAGAAATCCTCATATACGTAATTTTTCTATTATAAGAATCCATCATTTTCATAGTCATCTGTAATCTCCCCAAAGCGTGGATTGTTGATTAAGCCGCTCTTTCCACCGCTTTTCTTCATCAGGCATACGCCGTGAATCTCCATAAACTTATCGACTGCCTTGCACATATCGTAAATCGTTAACAATGCTACTTGTACTCCTGTCATTGCTTCCATCTCTACGCCTGTCTTATCGTACGTACGAACAATGCCTAATACTTGGATTTGTTTGTTTTCATCATCAAAACGGAATTTGATTTCTGATTTGCTGATTGGGATGTTATGGCATAATGGAATTAATTCTGCCGTTCTCTTCATTGCCATGATTCCTGCGATTCTCGCTACGCCTAATACGTCGCCTTTTTTATTCGTACCTACTTTTGCAAGGTTATAGCATTCCTCGCTCATGGAAATAAATCCTGTCGCGATCGCCTCACGATACGTATCTTGCTTTGCAGTTACGTCTACCATATGAGCTTGTCCTTGGTCATTAAAATGTGTAAATCCCATTCTTATCTCCCCTTTCCAAAACCGCAGTTTGGATAAATACATACTTTACAATCCATGCAAAGTCCGCCTTCTCCAAGACCTGCTAAATCTTCTTCTGTGATTTCATCTCTTGCTGCAATACGTGGTAATACGATATCGAAGATTGTTTTCTTAGAGTACATGACGCATCCTGGCAATCCAACGATTGGAACTTCCCCGTGGTATGCCAATAAGAACATCGCACCTGGAAGGATTGGAGCTCCATAAGAAACGACTCTTGCACCTGTATTCTTGATTGCAAGTGGTGTCTTATCATCTGGATCAACGCTCATGCCGCCAGTACAGATTACAAATTCTGCCCCTTGTGCCATTGCTTCACGACAAGCTGCTGTGATTTTTTCATGGTTATCATCAAGTGTTGTATGGTAAACCACTTCCATGCCATACTCTTTGATTTTCTGTTCGATGACTGGAGTGAACGTATCTTTGATTCTTCCATGATATACTTCGTTTCCAGTTGTGATGATTCCGACTTTCTTAATGGAGTAAGGAAGGATCTTAAAGATTGGTTCTCCTGCACATGCTTCTTTTACTGCCATCATTTTTTCTTCTTCGATTAGAAGAGGGATGATTCTTGTACCTGCAAGTTTTTCACCTTTACGAACAGGAGAATCTCCATGGATGCTGGCAATCATCATTTGTCCACGGCTGTTTACATAACGTAATTTCTTACGGTCGATTTTTAATAAGCCGTCTACCGTAGCGATCAAGTTAATCTTACCTTCTTTCGGTTCTGTCGCTTCCATATGTTCGTTTTGACAGATACTGCGAAGAACTTCTGCCGCATCATTTTCATGAAGCATGCCTTCTTCTTTTTCCCAAATGTAGATATGGTCTTTTCCTACACTTAATAATACTGGGATATCTTCTTCACGGATGACATGTCCTTTACGGAATACAGCATCCTTTGTTACACCTTTGATAATTTGTGTAATATCATGACAAAGCACTTGTCCAACTGCTTCTTCTGTCTTCATTAATTTCATTTGTCTACGCTTCCTTTCCTCGGATCTGTTCTAATAGCACGTTCACTATCGTCTCTATATCATCGAGAGCTACACACCTCTCGTCACATTCATACCCTTCGATATCCGTAGCGATTAAGAAACGCCCTTCTGGATTCGAGGATGGGCGATTGCCATTGGCACTTCGCACCACTTCAATCTTGGGATAGCTGCTATTCTTACAGCCTTCCATTATGATAATGTCTGCTTCTGGAAAAAACTCCATCAGCTCTTCTTTCGTAACTCCTTGCACTTGCTTCGTTACCATAAAGCGATTTTTCGAATATACGGCTGTTGCATAAGCGCCTGCCTTTTGATGATAGTAGGAATCCGTTCCAGGTACATCGCTTTCAAAATCATGGCCATCATGTTTGATCGTTGCCACTTTATATCCTCGTTCCACAAGCTTTGGGAGCATTTTTCGAATTAAGGTAGTCTTTCCAGAATTCTTAATTCCACAAATGACTACGACGTCCTGTCTTATAGCATTCTCACGCATACCTTGTCTCCTTTGTGTACCGCATCACTGTCTCCTGGAATGTCAATCAGGCAGTTGCATCCTCTCATGGAACTTAATACTCCGGAAGAATGGGAGCCTTTTGGAAGGGACACCACGCCATCTTCATAAATGGCACGCACGAATCTTCTTACCTTGCTTGGCTTTCCAAAGTCATCTTCTAGTACCCCTTGTTTTACTACCGGCTCTAAGGATGGCATATTTCCTAAATATGCAAGGATTGGACGTACAAAGATTTCTAAGTTTGTAATCGCTCCAAATGGGTTTCCTGATAAGCCAATTAATAACGTATCTTCATACTTTCCACAAAGGGTCGGTGTTCCAGGTTTTAAATCCATCTTCCAGAAAATTTTCTTTGCTTCTAAAATGGATAGCACTTCATGCATAATATCTTTCTTTCCAACCGATACACCCCCAGTCGTAATGACAACTTGTGCCGTTTTGGATGCTTCTCTAATCGCTTGGGCAACCGCCTGTGGCTCATCCATAACATGTGTATGCATCGTTACTGGAATACCGAGCTCTTGTAAGCGAACTCCGATGGTATAAAGATTGCTGTCATAAATCTTTCCTGGACGAAGTGCTTCGCCTGGCATTATAAGCTCATCACCAGTCGTAATTAGATGTACTTCTGGAGTCTTATATACAAGTGCTGTTTCTTTTCCTAGGCTTGCAAGGATGCCGATCTCTACAGAAGTTAAGTTTGTCCCTTTTGTCAATAGACAATCCCCTTCCTTATAATCTTCTCCTACAAAACAATAATTCGCATAAGGCTTTAATGCTGTATACACCTCAACGATGTCTTCTCCATAGTTTGTATCTTCCTGACGGATCACACAGTCTGCACCATCTGGAATAGGAGCTCCTGTCATGATTCGCACCGCTTCTCCTTCTTTCACTGTCTTGGCGCAGACGCCACCTGCAAAAACTTCACCTACTACCGTAAGCCTTACTGGTGCTTCCTTTGTTGCGCCTGTACTATCTACCGCACGGAATGCATATCCATCTAATGGAGACCTTGGAAATGGCGGCTGGCTATGTGGAGCACAAACATCTTCTGCTAAGATTCTGCCAAACGCCGTAAGCAAGCTTACCTCTTCTGTGCAAGTTTCTGGCATACAATTTTCTTTTGCCAGTCTAATTCCCTCTTCTAGGGGACATCTCATAATTTCATACATTCTATCTTCCTGCCTCAACTAATAATTCTTCATACTCTTTCATTGTATTAATATTCTCTACCATAGCAGCAAGCTCCTGTCGGTCTTTAATCTCTACGTAGCATACGTTTAATTTTGAAAGTAGTCTTCGCATTCCATATTGTTTGGCATTTAACTGTCCTTCTACTACTGGAAAAATCCGTTTCTTATAAATGCCTGCTAATGGTTGGCTACTTCCCTCTAGGGTAGGAATAATCGCATCGTAATATTCCTGATCAAATCCGAGTAAATACTCATAGAGGGAACGTTTCAGTTTCGGCATATCGCACGCAGAAACAAAAAGAAGATCGCTATCACTTTTCAATAACGCTGCATGGACACCGCCTAATGGTCCACACTCTTCAAAAATATCTCTTACAAAATACGCCTTGTCCCATTGTTCATCATACTCACGTTTCGTTGTCTTTCCTTCGGAAATCACGACCCGGTCAACCAATGGTTCAAATTCATGATAGAGGCTTGCCAAAAAACTTTCCCCTCGAAAAATCAACCCTGCTTTGTCTTTGTAGTTCATTCGACTTGCTTTTCCACCTGCAAGAATCAAAGCACATTGTTTCATACTGCTTTACCCCTTTCTATGATGATTGATTGCATCTATTTTATTGCATAAGAAATCCCATCGTTATGTAACGATCGCTTTCTTATACAATAAAAAAATCGTGATAGGTCCACAAAAAAGTACACCATATCACGATTTAAAGAATTGTTCATATAAGCCTTGAATAGGTGTTCTTTTTTTCAAATAGGGAAGGCCGACCCGTTTCCAGTTCGACCCTGGGGACAAAACCAAGGTTTCATCCCGGCTCAATATCATACCCGAAGGCTTAGACATTTTCGCTCAAAGAACAATCTATAATTTTTAATACTATAATAGTATTATCTTTAATTTTTTTTTAATTTGGTTTTTTTACTTTAATTAACATCATAATAAAGTTTAAAACTACATATCCTACTAACATAGTTGTTAAATAGAATTGGAAACCTGTAATTTGTTTTACTACGTTGCTAAGAGTAGCATAGTCCATTTTACCTAATACTGCTGCCATCTTTGCAGAAGCCACTGTACCGATTGCCATCGGGAAGGTTAATCCCGCATAGCCTGGAGTAAATGGTAATGCGAAGAATTTTGGCAATTTAATAATGATAAATAATACCGATAAAAGTACACAAATATATAAAAAGCCTAATAGATACATGTTTTTGTTTTCGATAAAGTTTACGTAGCTTGTTACACAAAGGGAACAAGGCGCAAGTACAATCGCTTGTGTGTGATAGAAATTCACATTGATTTTCTTAGTAGCAAGTCTGTAAATCATAAATGGCATGATGATACAGTATACTGCGATACCATAATATACGATAATCTTACCAATTAATGGTTCGTTCATGCCTACTCCGACTACTGTAGATACCATAATACCATTATATGTTACAAACCAGCTTGGCATGAATGTATCCCAAGAAAAATCTTTAATTACAGTTCTATACGTGAAGTAAAGAATGTGACAAGCATGAATTGCGATACCAGTAAACCATAACGCTTTCGCAAAACCAGGTGTATAATCCAATAAATATCCAGATACGGCCATGAGAATCATGGAGAACCCTGCATAAAGGGAACGTGGAATCGTTATATTATATTCTTCCACACATGTTTTAGGAAAGATCACCATCTTGGCAACATAAGCTAAGAATACAGCGATTGCTGCCCAAGTGGTTACATGTCTTACCCAGTCAAATCCTAATCCTTGCATATAGTTTGCAAGTGTAATTGCGCCTACCGTAGTTGCAAGAACTGGTACAGGCATTTTTTCTAAACGACTTAAAAATTTCGTGTCTTTCATCATACTCTCCTATTAATCTTCGTAGTAAAATGCTCCGTTATCTTTAATGTTAAAGAAGTCAGAGTAATCAATTTCAAATAATGGTTTTTTCACTTTAGAAACGTCAATTTGTCTACGAACTAATTGCGTAAGGATACCAGCATATTGAAGGTTTCCTTGAATTAATGCACCGTAGATACGGCCATCTTTGTGGATGATCTTTTTGTAGTTTCCTTTGTCATCTTCTTCAATTTCCACTGTATAGGAATCATCTTCTGGAGTGTTGATTCCTAAGGACATTGTAGGAATTCCTAAGAAGTTCATTGTAGATTTACTTGCAAAGAAATCGTCCATTCTAGTGTCGCCACCAGCCATGTTTGCACCTGCAACTAAACCTTCTTTTACCGCTACTGGCCAGATAGGGTTTCTACCTGTAACGTCACCAGCTGCGTAGATAGCTTCTACATTTGTTCTACCAGCTTCGTCGATTAATACGCCACGCATATCTAATTCAACGTCAGAACCTTGTAAGAACTCGATGTTAGAACGAACACCAGCTGTAACGATTAATAATTCACATGGAATTTCTTCACCGTTACCTAAAACAACGGAAGATACTCTGTTGTTTTCGTCTGTTTTTAATTCACTAACACCTACGGAGAAGTATTGTTTTACCCCATGTTTTTTGAATGCTTCTTCATAAGTGGAAGCAGCACGTTTGTCTAACTGGATTGCTAACATACGGTCTTGCATTTCTACGATAGAAAGGTCTTTTCCGTATTCTAATAAACCAGTAATACAGTCGATACCAACAAGACCGCCACCCATTACTACGATGTGTTCTACTTTTTTCGCTTCTTCCATGATATATTCGATATCATCGAAGTTACGGAAACCAATTACACCGCCAGCTTCTCTAAGTTTTGGAATTGGAGGGAAGAAGGAGTGAGAACCAGTTGCGATTAGTAATTTATCGTAAGCTACTCTTTGTCCATCTTCAAGAATTACTTCTTGTGCTTGGCAGTCAAGACCTGTAGCATTTTTGCCGCCGATCCATTCTACATTATTTTTTTCCATGAAGTCTTCTTCTACGAAGCAAAGACGTTTTAAATCACGAATTCCTTCCATATAATGATGTAAGATACATCTAGAATACACTACTTCATCCTTAGAAATCAAGATAATTTGTCCTTTTTTGTCGATTTTTCTGATTCCACGAATGCCATTGATACCAGCTGCGGAAGAACCAAGTACTACATATCTCATTTCTTATACCTCCTCAACTGTGATTGCGCCCATTGGACATTTTTCAACGCACATTGGGTTCGCAGAACCATCTTCTGTACGATGAGTACACATGTTACATTTCATGATTTCTTTATATTTTAAACGATCTGCTTTTAGCACACCGAATGGACAAGCCATGATACACATGTAGCAGCTTGCACATTGTTCTTTATCATATTCAACAAAGCCTGTTTCTGGATTTTTGTGCATTGCACCAGTCATACAAGTGAATGTACATTCTGGTAAATCACAATGTCTACAGAAGATTGGAGCTTCTTTTAAGTTGCTGTCGATTACGACACGGTTTCTAGATTCCCCACATTCATGACTTACTGTACAAGCAGTCACGCATGTAAGACAACCGATACATTTCTCACGGTCGATGTTAATTCTTTGCATTACTTATTTCCCCCTACTTTTTCAAAACGAACAGGTGTTGCTTTATATGAAGGTTCTTTTGAATATGGATCATATAAAGACGCTGTTAATTTATTACATTCGATATAGTGAATTGGAGCGTATAACTCGTTATATCTTACATCGTCTGTAAGTCTTGCAATAAATTCTGCATTGTGACCATTGATCGAGTAAACTCTGATTTTATCATTTTCGTTGATTCCAGCTTCTTTGGCAGCTTCTGTATTTACTAAGATATAAGCTTCTTTGGCAGAAACTCCACATACCGCTTCGATTTCTCTTGTACGAGATTGTGTATGCCATTGACCAACAGTACCACGACCAGTGTTAAATACAACTGGGAATTCCTCTGTTGTTGGAAGTGGATTTTCTCTTACATCTTCAAATACGAAGTGTAATTTTTGATCCGCAGTGTAGAATTTGCCATCTTCGAATAATCTTCTTTGATCGCTTTCTAATACATCCCCTTCTCTAAATGGCCATTGAACACCTTTGCTGTTTTCTAATGCTTCCCAAGTAAGACCGGAGAAATCGCATGGCATTCCTTTTGCACAACGTTGCATTGTATAGAAACAATCTTTTGCTGTTTCGAAGCCTTTTAATTTATCGCCCATACCTAAAGCTTTACCCACGCCTACGATTACTTCGTAATCAGAAAGTTCGTTTTCTTTACGTTCTAATACTGGACGCATTGGAGACATACGACGTTCCATATTGATGTACGTACCTTCTTTTTTGATACCAGGAACTACTGGGAAGAATACAGTACAATCTTCTGTACTTTCGATGTCATCATAGATATCTTGAACAACGAATAATTCTAATTTCTTAGTTGCTTCTGCAAATGTTTCGTTGTTGATCCAGCTATGACGAGGATTTGTACAAAGAACCCAAAGAGCTTTGATTTCGCCTGCATTGATTCCTTCTACGATTGCGTTATAAGGAATTGTTGGTTTTGTAACTAATTCGTCTGCTTCCCAACCAATTGCTTTTGCAACCGCTTCTCTTCTTGCTTGGTTATCGAAATCTCCACCGCCGAATAACCCAGCCGTGTTACTGTATGCACGAGATCCCATCGCATTACATTGTCCTGTGATGGAGTTTGCACCAGTACCTGGTCTACCGATGTTGCCTGTCATTGCAGCAACGTTGATGATTGCTTGGATTGTACGAACTGCTTCGTACCCTTGGTTAACACCCATTGTCCACCAGAAGGATACTCTTTCGCCGCTGTGGATTAATTCAACAAATTCCATAATTTGTTCTTCTGTTAATCCAGTTGCTTTTACACCGTAAGCTAAGTCATATTTTTTCACGAATTCTTTGAATTCTTCATAACCACTTGTGTATTTTTCAACGTATTCATGGTTTACATAATCTTTTTCGATTAAGATGTTTGCCACTGTATAGAATAACGCTAAGTCAGATTTCCAGTTTAATCCGTAGTAATAATCTGCATTTTTTGCAGTTTCGGATTTTCTAGGATCGATTACGATCAGTTTTTTGTTTTTGTTGTTTCTGATTCTTCCCCAGAAAATTGGTTGAGCAACCACTGGGTTCGCACCGATTAAAACAACTGTATCGGATAATTCTGCATCTTGCATTGTGAATGGAGGTGCATCGAAACCGAAGCTTTGTTTATGAGCAACTACTGCAGATGCCATACAAAGTCTTGTGTTACCATCTACGTTTGCTTTTAAATAGTTACGCATTACATGACCAAGTACTGCGAATTCTTCCATTACAAGCTGACCAGTACTGATACCTGCCACACTTTCTGGACCATATTTTTCAGAAATTTCTTTTAATTTGCTAGCAACGTGGTTAAAACCTTCCTCCCAGCTAACTTCTTTCATAGAACCATCTTCTTGTCTGATTCTTGGAAGGTTGCTTCCTTTTACTACGGATTGTTGTTTATCTAAAGATAACCCCTTGATACAAGAGAATCCGTCGTTTACAGGATATCCTTTTGTTGGAACTACTTTTACGATTTCATCGTTTTCTACATAGAAATCTAGATTACAGTCAAGCGCACAGTAGTTACATGTAGATTGTACTTTTTTCACTTAGATACACTCCCTATTTTTTATTGTCAAAATGAATTCCATCCCAATAGATGCGTTCGTTCATGATTGTCTCTGGCATTAATTCAACGCCTTCAAGCGCCCATTTTTTATATTCTTCGAAACCAGTACGGTCAATGATATAACCGATGTGTTCTTTTCTACCTGGAGCGTTTGGATCGATATATTGTTCTACGTACTTGTAAGTGTTTAAGATGATTTTAACGATGTTATCTTCATCCGCCCAAACTAAGAAGTCTTTTCCTAGACGAGGGTTTTTCTTACCTGTACGTCCCATTAATGTTAATTTGTAATATTTCTTCTTGCTTCTTGTCCAAGCTCTAGTTGGACATTTTGTAACACAAACACCACAACCGATACATTTTTCTGTATCTCTTACTACTGTGTAGTTTTCTACGCTTAACGCGCCTACAGAAAGACTCTTACAAGCTTTCACACAAGCACCACAGCTAACGCAAAGGCTTGCATCGTATTGTGGCATTGTCATACCGATGATACCAAAGTCGTGCATTCTAACTTTTGCACAGTCATTAGAACATCCAGTAAGCGCGATTTTGAAGTGAAGATCGTTAGGGAATACTTCTTTTTCAATACGTTTTGCAAATTCAGACGTATTGTAGTTTGCAAATGGACAAACATTATTACCAACACATGCTGTCACGTTACGAGTACCACTTGCTGGGTATCCAGTGTTTGGATCTACTTGGTTGATTTCTAATGTTTCAATGATTGGTTGAAGCATTTTGTTGATTTCGCCCATATCTTCTAGACGGATGCCTTCGATTTCGAACCCTTGTCTAGTTGTGATGTGAACAATACCGTTCCCGTATTTTTGAGAGATTTCTTGAACCATGCCAAGAACCTCCGCTTTACAATATCCACCTGGAACACGAACTCTAGAAGCTCCGATTCCACGTACTTTAGAAACACGAAATGCATTCTTTTTCAGTTTTTTAGTATTAATATCTAATGCCATCTTGCTACCCCCTAATCGATTAACTCTTTGCCATCAACGTAGTTAAATACTGGTCCATCTAAGCAAATGTAAGTGGAACCAATTTTACAATGGCCGCATTTACCAATACCGCAGCACATCTTACGTTCGTTGGAAACCCAGATATTCTTTTCTTCAATACCGAGTTTTAAGATTTCCATAACTACAAATTTGATCATAATAGGTGGTCCTACCGTAATAAATACGGTATTTTCAGGATCTTTGATTTCAAGTTCTGGAATATATTTTGTAACCATACCAACGTTTCCTTGGTAACCTTCTTCAGCAGAGTCTACTGTTTGGATTACATTGATTGTTTCATTCCAGAATTCAAAATCTTTCTTAAACAATACGTCAGAAGGTGATTTGAAACCAGCGATTAATGTTGTGCTAACTGCTTCGTCTGTATGGTTTGCGAAATAGTCAACTACACCTTTTACAGGAGATAAGCCTGTACCACCAGCGATTACAACGATTTGTTTTCCTTTGTAGTTTTCTACATCGAAACCGTTACCGTATGGTCCACGCATGAATAAGGAATCACCAACATAATTTTCAAAAATTTCATTTGTAACTTTACCTACACGACGGATTGTTAAATCCACTGTGTCTTCACCGATACCACTTACAGAGATTGGAGCTTCGCCGAATTTTGGAATACTTACTTCAAAGAATTGTCCTGGTTTTACATCACCTTTAAAACTCATGCGGAATGTGTACTCAATATCTGTGTGTTTGATTACTTCTTTAATTTCGGATCTAAATGGAATATATTCGTTTTTCATTATTCAGTCTCCTTTTTAGCAAGTTTGTTCACAAGGTTAGAAAATGAAATGTATTCTGGACATACATCATCACAACGTCCGCAACCAACGCACATTGGATATCCAAAACGTCTTTCATAGTCGTACACTTTATGCATTACTTTAAATCTCATACGGTCTTTGTTTGACTTACGGAAGCTATGTCCACCAGCCATATCTGTATATCCATCTACTTGACAAGAAGCCCAAACTCTTCTTCTTTCACCAGCATTGTGATTGTCTTTGTAGAAAATGTCTTGCATAGAGAAGCAAGTACATGTTGGACAAACGAAATTACAACGTCCACAGTTAATACAGCGGCTGCCGTATTCTTCCCAAAGCTCATCATCGAAACTTTCGTTTGATAAGTTTTTTGGTAATGTAACTTTTTCAATGTTTTCTGTTACGAAAGCAGGAGTTACTTCACATTCTTCTTTTTTTACGGATTCAAAATATCCTTTTAGCTCTTCATCTTTACAATCCACAACGATTGCGTTTCCTTTCATTTCGAAAGAGAAATCATATGCATCTGTTGTGTTTGTTCCCATGCTCACACAGAAACCTGACTGGCAAGTTTCTTCACAACCAAGGATTGCAAATTTCACTTTGTTTCTACGTCTTGCATAGTAGAAGTCGGATGCACCATTTTTTAAATACATTTGATCTAAACGTTTGATTGCGTGTAAATCACAACTTCTTACAAAAATGATTGCTCCTTTTGGATCTTCTTCCGGAACGATTGTTTGATTTTCTGCAAAATAGAATAATGTTTCTCTTACCGGAATCAATACTTCTTTAAATGAATATTCTGATTTTCTCTCAAATTCAATTTCATCAAAAGATTTTACTTTACCGTATCTTAGGCTGTCTGTATCAGAGAAACATCCCTCACCTTCGAATACTGTCGGTGCATAAATATCATATTTATCACTTAAACTTTGAAATAAAGTATTACTATTTTCAATTGATATGGAATAACCCATTTGAAATCTCCCCTCGCGTATTGTTAATTTTCTATCTAATAATAATACTTATAAAAAAAATAGTCCGTGATAATCATCACGGACTACAAATTTTTTTATTTTTCGATAAAAAACTATATTTTTCCAGTTTTATAAAACCTAGATAATCGTTCTGGGGAGATTACATAGATTCGTTTTTGCTCCACTTCTACTAGCTCTTTTTCCACTAGCTTCTTGAGCGCTCTCGAAGTGGACTCCCTTGGAGCCCCTAGAAAATCCGCTAGTTCTGTAATGCTAAGCGGAATATCGATATAGATTCCTCTCTCTGTCTCTATCCCAAAATCTCTCGCCAACTTCCACAATTTCGAACCTAATTTCCTTTCTAAATACACCGATCCTAACGTGTTCTTCAACTGATGGCTCATCCTCCACATCTTACGTTCATACTCTGAAAGCACTGCTCGTACTAGGCTAAAATCTGATTGCATTAACTGAATAAAATTCTTAATTGATACCGTAAATACCTGTGATTCGTCAATAATTTCACAATAAACTGCAGGAAATTCCCCTTTTGAGAGCTGATCGTTTAATAGCTCACCATGTCCAAGATAAAAAATCGTCTTTCTTTTTCCCGCATGGGTCAAATTATAGATTGCTACCTTTCCATGCAATAATATATATACATTTTGATTGGGCTCTTTTGCTTGAAAACAATGTTGCCCACGTTTATAACGAACTACTTTCCCTGTCTCCCACAGTTTATCTAGCGTTGCTTTCTCCACTTGTTGGAACATCGGCAGTTCTAATAATGGATTCATCTATTCTGACACCTCTAAACTAACATATATTTTTTTATGAATAGTATATTGATAACACACAAAATATATTTACGTCAATATTTTTAATTCAAAGTGGGTGTGTTTCGCAATTTCCTATGCAACAAAAAACGAGGAGCCACAATCCAAATGTCCTGTGACTCCTCGCCCTATTTCTTGATTAGCGAACCGTTACTTTTACTCGTTCGATTGTTGAACTTGTTTCAATCGTAATGGTTGCTGTTCCTTTTTTCCTTGCAGTGATTTTACCACCATGCGTTACTCTTACAATTGTTCGATTGTTTGACGCATACATTACTTTGCTATTTTTATTAATCGCTGGTCGAAGTTGCATAGACTGGCCTTTTTTCAATGTCAGCTGTCTATTCTTTACTACTACCTTATTTACTTTTACTTTACAAGTCGCTACCTTTCCGGAACCATCTTTCGCTTTTACTGTAATCATCGTGATTCCAGGTGCTTTTGCAGTAATCTTTCCTGTCGCTGATACCGTTGCAACCCTTTTGTTGCTGCTGCTATACGATACTGCCTTATTTTGTGCAGTAGATGGTAATACAGTAGCTTTTAATTGCTTCGTCTGTTTTGGCAATAACGTGATTGATTTTGCAGATAATTGAATTTTTTCTACCTTGTTTTGTTTCACTACGATTTTTACAGTTGCCTTTAAGCCGTCTGTCGTACTTGCCGTAATAACTGCAGTACCAACTCCTTTTGCCGTTACTTTTCCATTGGATACCGTTGCAACCTTCTTATCGCTTGTTGTCCAACGGACTAGCTTATTGCCTCCAACCACTGTTGCTTTCAACGTATGTGTTTGTCCTTTTTGAAGGCTTAGCTCTTTTTTAGAAAGCTGGATTCCCGCTACTTTTACTTTGCAAGTAGCTTTCTTTCCAGAACCATCTTTGGCCTTTACTGTGATTGTGGCAGTTCCTATCGCCTTACCAGTTATCGTTCCATTCGCAGATACGGTAGCAACTTTTGTATTGCTGCTGCTATAGGAAACCGCTTTATTGGTTGCACACGGGAATGCCTTAACCCACTGAGCGAGGCCAGGGATCG
>CALZJY010000015.1 GCA_945787925.1 uncultured Anaerosporobacter sp.
GTACTTAACGGTACTGAAATCGGTGGCGGTAGCGTGAGAATCCACCAAGATGACATTCAAGAAACAATGTTAAACAAATTAGGATTCTCCAAAGAAGACGCTTACGAACAATTCGGCTTCTTATTAAACGCATTCAAATACGGTGTTCCACCACACGCAGGTCTTGCTTATGGTTTAGATCGTTTAGTAATGCTTATGGCTGGTTGTGATTCTATCCGTGACGTAATCGCATTCCCTAAAGTAAAAGATGCTTCTGACCTTATGACAAATGCTCCAGACGTAGTAGATCCAAAACAATTAGAAGAGTTAGGAATCGAAATTTCTGAAGTAGCTGTAGAATCCACAGAAGAATAAGAACTATTATAAAACCCTGGTTTCGACAATAGAAACCGGGGTTTTTTGGTGGATAGGATAGAGGGTAATATTTCCAACTAAAAAATATAAAAATATAGTTGACATTCGTTTTGAATCATTGTATACTAAACAAGTGCTTAGGTGAGCGACAGAAAATGAAATATGCGGGTGTAGTTCAATGGTAGAACACCAGCCTTCCAAGCTGGATACGTGGGTTCGATTCCCATCACCCGCTTAGTGAACGACTTTTAAACTAAGCTTCACAAAATGTGTTCGTAGCTCAGCTGGATAGAGCAACGGCCTTCTAAGCCGTGGGTCGGGGGTTCGAATCCCTTCGAGCACAGTTCATCTTCATTGAGAGAAGATATGGTGGGTATAGCGCAGTTGGTTAGCGCGCCAGATTGTGGCTCTGGAGGCCATGGGTTCGAATCCCATTATCCACCTTTACTATGAAAATAGTATAACATAGGGCTATCGCCAAGCGGTAAGGCACAGCACTTTGACTGCTGCAGTCGCTGGTTCGAATCCAGCTAGCCCTGTATGGGATATTAGCTCAGTTGGTAGAGCACTTGACTTTTAATCAAGTTGTCCGGGGTTCGAATCCCCGATGTCTCATTGATCACTTAGTGGTCTACAAAAGAATATGCGGATGTGGCGGAACTGGCAGACGCGCTAGACTTAGGATCTAGTGGGATACCGTGCAGGTTCGATTCCTGTCATCCGCATACTTTTAAGAAAAAAAGGTTCCGGGGTGTGGCTCAGCTTGGCTAGAGCGCTTGATTTGGGATCAAGAGGTCGCAGGTTCGAATCCTGTCACCCCGACTTGAAAGCAGTTACTTACGTAACTGCTTTTTTTTATTGCATAGGAAATTGCGCTGCAAAGCGTGTTTCTTCTCGTTATATCGGGAACTCCTTAAACATAAAGGTTACGGTAGGCCTATTGAATACATACAATGTTGGAAAATACAAATAAGGTAAAATATTACGATTTTATTAAAATTTAGAAAAAGTGTTTGACAGGAAAAACTTGGTTGATTTATAGTGGGTTTAAATTATAAGAAATAGGAGGAAAAGTATGAAGAGAAGAATTATGTCGATTCTGTTAGTGCTAGCATTAGCGATTTCCATGATTTCATGCGGTGGAACGAAACAGTCAAGCACGAACACAAAGAAAGAAGAATTAAATGTAAACGCACTATTGGATAGTATTAGTGATATGAAAGCAAAGAGTGGGGAATTCACAATGGATTTCGATATCTCTGATCCAAGCTTAAAGACACAATTAGGTTTAGATAGTTTAAAATTTGCAATCAAGGCATCTTGTATCCAAAAAGATGAAAAGAACAGTCAGGTAAACCTCAGCTATAAAGTAGGAGAGGGCAGTGACTACAAAGCTCTTACTTCTTTCCTAACAAAGGATAACAAAACGATTTACATTGATTTTGCAACACTTAAGAAAGCGCTAATTGATGTTTTTAACACATACAAGGTTTCAGAAGCAATCGCTATGATTTCAATTTTACCAGAGGCAAATTACCTTAAGATAGATATGGAACAGTTAACTTCTTATACGAAGTCTATATCAGGTGTACAAGGAAACATGACTGCATTAGAGATGGAAGATCCAGAGAAAGCGCAAAAAGTAATTACAACAGCAGCACAATATATCTTAACAACAATGCAGGAAGCAACGAAGGATGTAAAACCAGTCTTTCTTTCTGGTTCGGATAAAGAGTTAAAGGTAGAAATTTCTAACAAAAACCTAATACCTGTATGTGAAGCACTTTCTAAATTAGACATAGATGCAAAATATGATGAGTTAGTAAATAAGGTAAAAGCAGTAGACTCCAACGAAGAATATACAAAAGAATTTACAACTAATAAGTCACAAATCGTATCTGAAATCAAAGAAACCTTAGAGAAGGCAAAGAGCAATAAGGAAAACAAAGATGAATTTAAGGTTGAATGTGAGACAAAAGTTTCCGGAGAGAAAGGAAACAGAACTTTTGCATGTAAGTTTACTGCTGCAGGAGTAGAAAAAACAACGAAGGTAAATATGACGTTGGAAATGACTGTTTGTGAAAAAGAAGCATCCGATGCCATGATTTCTGTTCCAACGGATGCAGTTGACATTATGGAATATATCGGAAATGTCTCAAAAATGTTGAAACAATAAAAAACAAATACTAAAACGAGCCATGGCACAAGCAGTTGCCATGGCTCGTTCTCTATGATACAATGTTGCAAAATTAGAGAGACAGAGGCGGTAAGATGGACCAGGAAATGATAAATCCGGAACCAATAGAATATGTGTTGAAGCGTTCGAACAGGAAGAGCCTTGCTATTGAGATTACTAGTGATGGCAAGGTAATCGTACGTGCTCCGATGATGGTTCCTGTAAAGGAAATTGAACAATTAATAGAGAAGAAAAGGGACTGGATTCGCGAGCATCAAACAAAGCAGGAAATACGGAAGGAAAGAGACCGTGTACTGTATCGTGGGTCATATAAAACGGTGTGCGTGGAGGAACATAAGAGCAACATGCTAAGCATCGAGCTAACAGAGGAAAGCATCATCATCCGAAAGCCGAGAGGCTTTGAATTAAACGTTTCAGCATATTTAGAGCATTGGTACCGAAAAGAGGCAGCGAAGGCAATTAAGGAGAGCGTGGAAAGGCATGGCAGGCAAATGCAAGTGACTTATGGAAGGGTGGCCATTAAGGATCAGAAGACGAGATGGGGGAGCTGTTCTAGCCTCGGAAACCTAAACTTTAACTACCGATTGATTATGGCACCAGAGAGGGTGTTAGACTATGTGGTCGTGCATGAACTTGCACATCGGGTGCATATGAATCATTCTAAGGCATTTTGGGATTTGGTAGGACAAGTGATGCCAGAATATGAGCAGTGTCGAATTTGGTTAAAGGAGCATGGAAGTGAGCTTATGATTTAAGGGAAACAGGCCATCTAGAAGATGACAGGATGGTCCTCGTTTCTTTGGTAGAGCCGCACGATGGTTGAGATTATGCATGGAATGTGGTAAAATGTTGCAAAGTTAATTGCCTAGTAAGGGAAAGGCAAGGAATTATAGGTAGGAAGAAGGAGAAGCGAATGGGGAAAATGAATAGCAAGAGGATGAAGCAGTTTGCATGGGTCTTCCTTGCGATTGCGGCAGTATGCATATTAGGAGGCATCGTGCTCGTAGCCAATGGAGGCATGAAAGAGCTTCAAAATGTAATGATGTGGGTTATTTCTGGTGCATTGTGGTCGATTTGTGGTATAATCTTATTTATTACAGCAAAACTAAAAAGAGTAGAAGAAGAACAACAGCCAAAAATAAACGCTTTTAATTATGGAAAAAAGAATTTACATAAGAAAGCTAAAAGATAAAAGTAACAAATAAAAAGGTGGAAAAAATCATGTCAAAGGTTTATGTATTTTTAGCAGATGGATTTGAAGAAATTGAAGCACTTGCAGTAGTTGATTTATTACGTCGTGCAGAAGTGGATACAACGATGGTTGCAGTATCTGATACGATTGAAATCATCGGAGGACACGGAATCGTAGTAACTGCAGATAAGGTGATTGAAGAAATCAGCTTTGAAGATGCAGACTTGCTATTCCTTCCTGGGGGAACGATGGGAGTAAAGAACCTAGGAAAATCAGAAGAATTATGCAATAAGCTTGTAGAATTCTATGAAAAGGGTAAGATGGTGGCAGCTATTTGCGCAGCACCAACCCTACTTCATAAATTAGGAATCTTAAATGGGAAGAATGCAACATGCTATCGCAGTTTGGCAGGAGAGCTTACAGAGGCGACTTACGTTGATGCCAATGTCGTGGTAGATGGCAACGTAATTACAAGCCAAGGATTTGGAACATCCGTAGATATGGGATTAGCTTTGATCGAATACTTCAAAGGAAGAGAAGAAGCAAAACGTATTCAATACGAAGTCATGTATCGTGCATAAAAGAATGGGTCACACAGTAAGGAAACTTATCGTGTGACCCATTTTTTACGCGAACAACGAGCCAAAGTCATGTTTGCATGACCTTGGCTCGTTGTTCTAATCGTTTTGTTTCGTTTCATAGCTGTTACGGCTTCTCTACATAGTGGCTTAGGCCGAATAGGCCAATGATGCAAGGGACGGCCATAAAGGCATTGATAAAGTCGGTAAGCTCCCATACAAGCTCTAGTGACATGGTAGCACCGATATAGATTGCGACGATATAGGCAAGCTGGTAGAGCTTGATGCTTTTAGGGCCAAATAAAAAGTCGGTGGCACGTTCTCCAAAGTAGAACCATCCAAGGAGAGTAGCGACTGCAAATGCGATTAAGGAGATGCCAAGCATATATTCCCCATATGGAATTTCGCGGAACGCAAGAGTCGTAAAATCACCAATGTTATATCCTCGGACTGCCATAGGGTCCTTGATTAGGGCGATGACAATCACGATGCCAGTAATCGCACACATGACTACGGTATCCCAGAAGGTTGCTGTCATGCTGATTAAGGCCTGGCGTTTTGGATTGTTTGTCTTGGCGCTTGCCGCAGCGATGCCTGCGGAGCCAAGTCCTGCCTCGTTGGTAAACAGCCCTCTCGCGATTCCATACCGGCATGCCATTTGAATCGTGGCAGAAAGAATGCCTCCTGCAAATGCGGTTGGATGGAACGCTGCGTAAAAGATTTGGGCGACGGCATCATCGATCAGGGAAGCATTCTTGATTAAGATGAGCATGCATCCTAGTATGTAAAAAGCACCCATGGCAGGAACGAGCTTCGTACATACATTGCCGATGGATTTAATGCCCCCAATCAACACTAGGCCAATAGGAATTGCCACAACAAATCCTATGATGTAAGGGGAGAACTTCCATAGGCTTTTTGTAGTGGATGTAATTGCATTTGCCTGCGTCGTGCATCCTACGCCAAAGGACGCGACCATGGTGCATACTGCATAAAAGATTGCGAGGCCACGTTTTCCAAGCCCATATTGGAGAAAATACATAGGTCCCCCGATATAGGAACCTTCCTTGGTTTGCTTCCGAAAGAGGATGCATAAGTAGGATTCTGCATAGGTGGTTGCCATTCCAAGGATGCCAGTAATCCAGCACCAAAAGAGCGCACCAGGACCTCCTAAGGCGACGGCGGTAGAGACGCCAATGATATTTCCAGTCCCTAGAGTAGCGGCTAGTGTCGTGGCAAGGGCGCCAAAGCTGCTTAATTCCCCTTTTCCACTTTGTTCTGGACGAATGCTATATCCAATGCCTTTTAATACTTTCTTTTGAACGAATCGAAGTCGTACAGTGAAGAATAGATGGGTTCCAAGCAGGACGATGAGCATTGGAAAGTTCCATATATATTCGTTGATGCTTTTTAAAAGTTCCATAGAAAAACCTGTCTCGTTTTTTTATAAGTATATGATGCAAGGCCAACTTTAAAACCCACTAATTTCCATAATATTAACTGAAAAGTTGCACATAATAGGATTAGACTTAAGTAACAAATTCATTAAGTCAAAAGTCTTACGACTGGTCAATAGACACAAGTATCTATTTACGAAACAACTCATGGAGGTGTATTACTATGGCAAATAATAATACTGGTTCTAACAGAGCAGAAGTACCACAAGCTAGAGAAGCTCTTGACAGATTCAAAATGGAAGTAGCATCTGAAATCGGTGTACCCTTAAAACAAGGCTATAACGGTGACTTAACTAGTGCTCAAAATGGTTCCGTTGGTGGAGAAATGGTTAGACAAATGATCAGAAATTACGAACAACAAATGTCTGGTCAAAAATAGCCAAATGTCTATTGCAAACTTGCAATTAAAATGATTGCATTGGAAATCACCATTTGCTATGGTTTAGAGATTGTAGCAATTGGTGATTTCTTTATGTACATAGGGTAGGGAAAAGGTTTCCTGGGGAATGATAAATAAAAGTTCACAATTGTTGGCAAATATGATACAATAGGCCCGAAGTGTACTTAGAATAGGTAATTTGCGCTTAGCATTAAACAAAAGAAAATACAGATTATAAAATAGAAAAGGAGCGTTCTTATGGGCAAATATTTTGGAACAGACGGATTTCGAGGCGAAGCAAACGAAACGCTTACAGTAGAACATGCATATAAGGTGGGACGTTTTTTAGGACATTATTACGGAAAGGATCACAAAGCAAGAGTTGTGATTGGAAAAGATACTAGAAGATCCAGCTATATGTTTGAATATGCGTTAGTTGCGGGATTAACAGCGAGTGGTGCAGATGCATATTTGCTTCATGTAACGACAACTCCAAGTGTATCTTATGTGGTACGTACGGAAGAGTTTGACTGCGGTATCATGATTAGTGCGAGCCACAACCCATATTATGATAACGGTATCAAGATCATCAACGGAAAAGGCTTCAAATTAGAAGCAGAAGTAGAAGAGCTGATTGAAAAATATATCGATGGAGAAACAGAAGAAATTCCATTTGCAAAGAAAGACAATATCGGTAAGACTGTAGATTATGCGATGGGACGTCATCGTTATATCGGTTACTTAATTTCCCTTGCAACAAAATCTTTCAAAGACTTACGTGTGGGTCTTGATTGTTCTAATGGTAGTGCATCTACAATCGCAAAAGGCGTATTCGATGCATTAGGCGCAAAAACTTATGTCATCAATAATGAACCAAACGGTCTTAACATCAATACAAACTGTGGTTCTACACATATCGAGGTATTACAAGAATTTGTAAAAGAAAAAGGATTAGACGTAGGATTTGCTTACGATGGTGATGCAGATCGTTGTTTAGCGGTAGATGATAAAGGCAATATTATAGATGGTGATTTAATCCTTTACGTTTGCGGATGCTATTTAAAAGAACGTGGAGAATTAAACAACAATACGGTTGTTACAACAGTAATGTCAAATCTAGGACTTTACAAGGCATTTGATAAACAAGGAATCGAATACGAAAAAACTGCAGTAGGTGATAAATACGTATTCGAAAACATGATGAAATACAACCACTCCTTAGGTGGAGAACAATCTGGACATATCATCTTCAAGAAGTATGCGACAACTGGTGATGGTATCTTAACATCCTTAAAGATCATGGAAGTAATTTTAGAGAAGAAAATGAAATTATCCGATCTATTAAAAGATGTAAAAATCTATCCTCAATTACTTGTGAATGTAAAAGTAAAAGACAAGGCAGCAGCAAGAGAAGATGCAGATGTACAAAAAGCAGCGAAAGAAGTGGAAGAAGCACTTGGTGATGAAGGTAGATTACTTCTTCGTGAAAGTGGAACAGAAAGCTTAATCCGTGTTATGGTGGAAGCATCTTCTGACGAACTTTGTGAGAAATACGTACATCAAATCGTAGATGTAATCAAAGCAAAAGGACATGCGATTGCATAGTTTGATAAAAAAGAGACAAAAAGTACAAAAAAGTACAGAAATAGGCATAAAACCTTAAAAATTATGTATAGCAATTATACTATTACTATGATATAATATACAGATGTCAGACTCTACATAGAGCTCTGCAACAGTATTATATTATGGTATAAGGCCGAGCTTTTCGGTTTGAATATAAATAATTCTAACCCAATTATTAGACATGTGTTAAACATTAAGGAGGAAACAAAACAATGAGTTTACAAGTTGAAAAGTTAGAAAAAAATATGGTAAAGCTTACAATCGAAGCTAGCGCAGAAGAATTCGACGCTGCAATCGAAAAAGCATACCAAAAAAATAAAGGTAAAATCAACATCCAAGGATTCAGAAAAGGTCACGCTCCACGTGCAATCATCGAAAAAATGTACGGCGTAGGCGTTTTCTACGAAGATGCTGCTAACTTTGTTATCCCAACAGCTTATGAAAAAGCTGCAAAAGAAAGTGGTTTAGAAATCGTTTCTCAACCAGAAATCGATGTTGTTCAAATCGAAAAAGGTAAAGAATTCATCTTCACAGCTACAGTAGCTGTTAAACCAGAAGTTACATTAGGTGACTACAAAGGTATCGAAGTTGAAAAACAAGAAATCGAAGTAACTGAAGAAGAAGTTAACGCTGAATTAGATAGAGTAAGAGAACAAAACTCTAGAACAATCAACGTTGAAGATCGTGCAGTTGAAGATGGTGACATGACTGTAATCGATTTCGAAGGTTTCGTTGATGGCGTTGCTTTCGAAGGTGGAAAAGGTACTGATTACCCATTAACAATCGGATCCCACTCTTTCATCGATACTTTCGAAGAACAATTAATCGGTAAAAAAGTTGGTGAAGAAGTAGAAGTTAACGTTACTTTCCCAGCAGAATATCATGCTGAAAACTTAGCTGGAAAACCTGCTATGTTCAAAGTAACTGTAAAAGAAATCAAAGTAAAAGAACTTCCAGAATTAAACGATGATTTCGCAAAAGACGTTTCTGAATTCGACACATTAGCTGAATACAAAGAAGACGTTAAAAAAGCAATCGTTGATAGAAAAGAAAAAGCTGCGAAGACAGCAAAAGAAGATGCTATCGTAAACAAAATCATTGAAAATGCAACAATGGAAATTCCAGATGCAATGATCAATGCACAAGTAAACCAAATGGCGAACGAATTCGCTCAAAGAATCCAAGCTCAAGGTTTATCTGTAGAACAATACTTCCAATTCACAGGAATGGATTCTGCTAAATTCTTAGAAAACTTAAAACCACAAGCAATCAAGAGAATCGAAAGCAGATTAGTGTTAGAAGCTATCGTGAAAGCTGAAAACATCGAAGTTTCTGAAGAAGAATTAAACAAAGAAATCGAAGATATGGCAGCTGCTTACAAAATGGAAGCAGACAAAATCAGACAAATGATCGGTGCAGAATTAGATATCATGAAAATGGATCTTGCTGTACAAAAAGCGGTTGATTTCGTAGTTGAAGCTGCTAAAGAAGCGTAAGAAACGTGATAGATGAATAAGTGTCTGCCAGTGATGGTAGGCACTTATTTACAAAATCAGTATATAGAAAGCTGTTGAAGGAGGTTATAGTATGAGTTTAGTACCTTATGTCATTGAACAAACAAGCAGGGGCGAACGTTCCTATGATATCTATTCAAGATTATTAAAAGAAAGAATTATCTTCTTAGGAGAAGAAGTTACCGATGCAAGTGCTAGTGTAATTATCGCTCAATTATTATTCTTAGAGTCAGAAGATCCAAATAAAGATATCCATCTTTATATTAACAGCCCAGGTGGTTCAGTAACTGCTGGTATGGCAATTTATGATACGATGAATTTCATTAAATGTGACGTATCTACAATCTGTGTAGGTTTAGCTGCTAGTATGGGTGCGTTCCTTTTAGCTGGTGGAGCAAAAGGAAAGAGATTCTCTCTTCCAAACTCTGAAATCATGATTCATCAACCTTCTGGTGGAGCAAAAGGACAAGCAACAGATATTCAAATCGTTGCAGAAAACATTCTTAAGATTAAGAAGAGATTAAATAAAATGCTTGCTGAAAACACTGGTCAACCTCTTGAAAAAATTGAGATTGATACAGAACGCGATAACTATATGTCCGCTGATGAAGCAAAAGCATACGGAATTATTGACAGTATTATTGAAAAACGTCAATAGTATCTACAAACAAATAAAAATCATTCATATGCTGCACGTAAGACGAAAGTTTTTAGGTGCAGCATATTAGGATATAGGCTATTTTTGTAAAAGTGAGGTGGATATTTCATGGCGAATAGAACTGATGATCGTAAACAGTTACGATGTTCTTTTTGTAATAAGACTCAAGACCAGGTTCGTAAACTAATCGCAGGTCCAAACGTGTATATTTGTGATGAGTGTATTGAGATTTGTTCTGAAATTATTGAAGAAGAATTTGAAGATGTTGTAAATGACAGTGAAATCAATTTATTGAAACCAAAGGAAATCAAAGAGTTCCTTGACCAGTACGTAATTGGACAAGATGAAGCGAAGAAGGTATTAGCGGTTAGCGTATATAACCACTATAAACGTGTGTTAGCGGAAAAAGACTTAGATGTAGAACTTCAAAAGAGCAATATTATCATGGTTGGTCCAACAGGTAGCGGTAAAACATTCTTAGCGCAAACACTTGCGAAGTTACTAAATGTTCCATTTGCAATTGCTGACGCGACTGCGCTTACTGAAGCAGGTTACGTTGGTGAAGATGTTGAGAATATCTTGCTTAAGATTATTCAGGCAGCAGATTTTGATATTGAACGTGCAGAATACGGTATTATTTATATCGATGAAATAGATAAAATCACTCGTAAATCCGAAAACATGTCTATCACTAGAGACGTTTCGGGAGAGGGCGTACAACAAGCGTTGCTTAAGATCCTAGAAGGAACGGTTGCTAGTGTGCCACCTCAAGGCGGAAGAAAGCATCCTCATCAAGAATTCATTCAAATTGATACGACAAATATCTTATTTATTTGTGGTGGAGCGTTCGACGGACTTGAAAAGATTATTGAATCTAGAATGGGTCAAAAGTCCATCGGATTCAACGCGGAAATTGGCAATATGAAGGATCAAAATGTAGGAGAATTATTTAAACAAGTTCTTCCTAGCGATTTCGTAAAATATGGTTTAATTCCAGAGTTTATTGGACGTGTTCCGGTTACGGTTGGCTTAGACTTATTAGACGAATCCGCATTAGAAAAGATTCTTACAGAACCAAAGAATGCGATTGTAAAACAATATCACAAGTTATTTGAAATTGATGGTGTTGAATTAGAATTTGACCAAGAAGCAATTCGTGCAATTGCGAAGAAATCCTTTGATCGTAAGACAGGGGCTCGTGGTCTAAGAGCAATTATGGAAGAAACGATGATGGATGTTATGTACAATATCCCATCCGATTCCAAAGTAGTTAAGTGCATCATTACGAAGGAAGCCGTAGAAGGCGGAGAGCCAACATTGATTCGTGCTGAAGAAGACAAACCAAGAAAGGCTATTGTAACAAAGAAGTCCTTAAAGAAAAATAATGGTGAGATAGCATAAATAAGGAAGAGCCGTTGCAAGTCTGTTGCAGTGGCTCTTTTCAATACAGTAACTATAGTTTTAAAGCGTGAGGCTTAATGTTCATAGGAGAATGATAAGGAGAGCACACATATGAACAATGAAAACAAGAAGATGGCCGTGGTAGCACTTCGTGGGTTAGCCGTGCTACCAAAGATGCTGATTCATTTTGATATAAATCGTAAGATTACGATTGCAGCCATCGAGACTGCAATGACAGAAAATCAAAAGATTTTCTTAGCGACACAAAAAGATCCTGATGTGGATGAGCCAAAACTTGACGACTTATATGAGATCGGTGCGATTGCATCCATTAAGCAAATCGTGAAGTTACCAGAAGGGGTATATCGTGTAATGGTTTCTGTAGAAGAGAGAGCTTCTCTTTGCGAAATCGTATCCTACGAACCATACCTACTTGGTGAAATCGGTGAAGTAGAAGAAATAGCGCTTGGGCTAACTGCATTAGAGGAAAAAGCATTATTAAATGGCTTAAAAGACTTAATCGAGGTATATGTGGGGGTAACAGATACCTTAGGAAAAAACGTAATTCGTCAAATGTTAGAAGAGGAAGACTTAGAAAAGCTTGCTGACTCTATCTGTGCAAACATTCCATTCTGTCTAGAAGATAAGATCGAACTTCTTATGCAGACAGATCAAAATATCCGTGTCCAATCTCTTGGAGTGATGCTTGCAAATGAAATCGAACTTTGCAGAATCAAGCAAGAATTCCAAATGAAAGTAAAACAACAAGTAGAAAAGAATCAAAAAGAATATCTGTTACGTGAACAGATGAAAGTGATTCGTGAAGAATTAGGAGATGACACAGATTCTGAAATCGAACAATTCGAAGAACAATTAAAGAAATTACAAGCGTCCGAAGAAATCAAGCAAAAGATTGCAAAAGAGATTAGCCGTTACAAGAATACATCTAGCAATTCTGGGGAATCTTCAGTCATTCGTGGATATATTGAAACATTGCTTGCAATGCCTTGGGAAAAGCAAACAAAGGATAACGATAGCATAAAACATGCAGAAAAAGTATTAAACAAACGTCATTTTGGACTTGATAAGGTAAAAGAGCGTATTTTAGAATATCTTGCAGTACGTGCCCTTACAGAAAAGGGAGAGGCTCCAATCCTATGCCTTGTTGGACCTCCGGGAACTGGTAAGACATCCGTAGCAAGAAGCGTTGCAGAAGCCTTAAACAAAGAGTATGTAAGAATCTCTTTAGGCGGCGTTCGTGATGAAGCCGAAATACGTGGTCATAGAAGAACGTATATCGGTGCGATGCCAGGCCGTCTTGTGACAGGGTTAAAGCAGGCGGGAGTAAACAATCCATTAATGCTATTAGATGAGATCGACAAAGTATCCAACGACTACAAGGGAGATACATTCAGCGCCCTTCTTGAAGTATTAGATGGAGAACAAAATAAGAAGTTTGTAGACCACTATGTAGAAGTTCCTGTGGACCTTTCTAACGTATTATTTATCGCGACGGCAAACTCCCTTCAAACGATTCCAAGACCATTGCTTGACCGTATGGAAGTCATTGAGGTCTCTAGCTATACAGAAAATGAAAAGTTCCATATTGCAAAACAACACTTATTGAAAAAAGTGATTGAAAAAAATGGCCTAACATCAAAACAGCTTTCCGTTTCTAAGAAGGCGTTAGAACGCATTATATCTGGATATACTAGAGAAGCAGGGGTTCGTAATCTGGAACGTAAATTAGAACAGATTTGTCGTAAGGCAGCAAGACGGATTATGGAGGGCGATGTAGAACAAGTGAAAGTAACAGATAAGAACCTATCTGATTTCCTTGGAAAACAAGTCTTTACTCCAGAGTTAAAGAACGAAAAAGATGAGATCGGTATCGTAAGAGGTCTTGCTTGGACAAGTGTTGGTGGAGATACGCTTTCTATCGAAGTAAACAACATGCCAGGTAAGGGAAGATTAGAGCTTACTGGTAAACTTGGAGATGTGATGAAGGAATCTGCAAGAACGAGCTTAAGCTATATTCGTTCCATCAGCGATGAATATGGAATCGAAGCGGATTACTTTGAGAAGAAGGACATCCATATCCACATTCCAGAGGGCGCGACACCAAAAGACGGACCAAGTGCGGGTATTACGATGGCCACAGCCATTTTATCTGCTGTTACAAACAAGAAGGTAAAAGCAGATCTTGCGATGACAGGTGAAATCACATTGCGTGGACGTGTACTTCCAATCGGTGGTCTGAAAGAAAAACTGTTAGCAGCAAAAGCAGCGCAAATCTCAACAGTACTTGTACCAGAACAAAACAAGAAGGACGTAGATGAAATTTCAGAAGAGATCAAAGAAAATCTAACAATCCATTTTGTTGACCATATGTCTCAAGTATTAGAATATGCGCTTGTAAAATAGAGGAGAACATCATGCATATTAAAAACGTAAACTTAGAAACTGTTTGTGGTATCACAAGCGTATTGCCTGAAAATGATAAGATGGAAATCGCATTTGCAGGAAAATCCAACGTAGGGAAGTCTTCCTTAATCAATTCGCTTATGAATCGTAAAAGTCTTGCAAGAACGTCTTCTCAACCAGGTAAGACACAGACAATCAACTTTTACAATATCAATGAGGAAATGTATTTCGTAGATCTTCCAGGGTATGGTTACGCAAAAGTTTCCATGAGCATGAAAGAACAATGGGCAAAGCTGATTGAAAAATATCTTATTAATTCAAAACAACTTAGAATTGTGTTCTTATTAGTGGATATTCGACATGAACCATCCCAAAATGATAAAAATATGTACGATTGGATCGTGTATCATGGGTATAATCCATTGATTATTGCGACAAAATTAGATAAAATTAAACGTAGCCAGATCCAAAAGCATGTAAAAATGATCAAGCAAGGATTAAATGTAGTAGATGGTACTCCAGTAATTCCATTCTCCTCCTTAACAAAACAAGGTAGAGATGAAATTTATGAATACATGGATGAATACTATCATGAGTATTACCTTGCAGAACAACAGGCTGAAATGGAAGGCATGAAAGAATAGAGATTCGGGGTGAAGTGATATGAACAATAGATTACCAAAGCCGGGGGAATTCTATCGTCATTTTAGAAACAATTTATATCAGGTAATTGCTATCGCAAAGCATACTGAGACGAAAGAGATGATGGTCGTATATCAGGCGCTTTATAAAGATTTTAAAGTATTTGCAAGACCGCTAGACTCATTTATGAGTGAAGTAGACCATAAGAAATATCCGGACTGCGTTCAGAAATATCGTTTCCAACGTGTAGACTTAGCAGAAGGTGTGGAAAACAACGAAGGACCATATGACTGCGGAAAAAAGGATGATACGTTAGCTGCGACAGTGGAAACAAATGCGGCTGACGGTGAAGATGAACTTACTGCAACAGCAGTAAAACCAGAGCTAATGGAATTCTTAGATGCAAGAACTTATGCAGAAAAGATTGATATACTAGCGAAAATGAAAAAAGAATTAACAGAAGATATGATTCAGACGATAGCTGTCTCTCTTGACTATCCAATAGCAGAAGGAAGCATCACAGAACAGTATGAGTCAGTTCTTTACTATCTTGAAACACATGCAAGATATGAAGGAAACCGACTAAGATAATAAAAGGAAAACCAGTACCAAACAATCCAGAGGTTGTCGGGTACTGGTTTTTTGTTGCATGAAATTGTATTTTATATCAAAAAATTGCTACGATAAAATACAATATATTTCAAAAAAAAGTGATATTTACACTTTTCTCATATCTTGGTAGCATATGTATAGAATAAATAAGCATTTGACGAAAAGGAAGAGAGGGTCTATATGAACAAACAGTTAGAGCGTGGAGCAGGGATCCTGTTACCAATTAGCAGTCTACCTTCCCCTTACGGAATCGGTACTATGGGAAAGGCCGCATATCATTTTGTAGATCAGTTGGCCCAAGCCAAACAACGTTACTGGCAGGTACTTCCGATCGGACCAACAAGTTATGGAGATAGCCCATACCAATCATTTTCAACTTTTGCGGGCAATCCATACTTTATCGATTTGAATAAATTAGCCGATGAGGGGCTTTTAGAAAAGAAAAAGCTAAAGAACATGAAATGGGGAAACGAT
>CALZJY010000016.1 GCA_945787925.1 uncultured Anaerosporobacter sp.
GTCGATGCGGGAAAGAGCAATGCGACGATTGCACAGACGATTGAAAGCATGTGGAATATGCCGATCCAGAACAATACCAGTTTCTTGGATGGAAGTTCTTCTACGGGGCTGACCCATTCTCTTACCTCCGTACTTACGGTAAACAAGAATTATCTTGTGGTTACGTTGATTATCGCATTCTTGCTTGGGATGTTTTTATTTATCATGTATTTCTTACTGCTGACAAGAAGGCTTTCAAACTACCTGTATGAGATTTCAGATGGAATCCAGGCGATTGCAGAGGGAAACTTCGAGTCTAGGATCCGTGTAAAGAATGAAGACGAGTTTGCGGTCATTGCGGCATCCGTCAACAAGATGGCGGCAGACATCCATGAGATGATGGAGAATGAAAGACGCATGGAGCAGCAGAAGCATGAGCTGATTACTAGTGTGGCCCATGACCTTCGCACGCCCCTTACCTCGATTTTAGGGTATTTGGAGTTAGCCAATAGTCCGGGCGTAGATACAAGCAACAAGGAGCACTATCTGACCATTGCATATGAAAAATCCAAGCGTCTTCAGGGGATGATCGAAGACCTTTTTAGCTACACGAAGTTTAGCTCGGGAGAAGTACAGCCAAATAAGGAAGAGATGGACCTTGTAAAGTTTATGGAGCAGATGATGGATGAATTTTATCCGAGCTTCCAAGAGGCGGGGTTAGAGTACGAGTTCATATCTAGTATCAGGAAGGCGAAGGTAACGGTGGATGGCGGACTGCTTGCAAGGGCCATTGCGAACTTGATCAGCAATGCTGTGAAATATGGAAAGGACGGAAAGCGGATCACGGTGAAGTTGAAGAAAAAGAGAAAATGGTATGAGATCGAGGTCATCAATTATGGAAAGAAGATTCCAGAAGAAGACCTGCCATATGTGTTTGACAAGTTCTATCGTGTAGAATCTTCTAGATCCATGGATACGGGAGGTACGGGATTAGGACTTGCCATTGCAAAGAAGATCGTACTGATGCATGGAGGAGACTTGTTGGTAGCGAGCGATGAACAGCGCACTGTATTTACGATGAAGATTCCAACATTGGAAAAAGGAGGGTTGTCTCACTAAGGTAACTTAGTGTGGCAGCCTTTTTGCTTACGAGAACAACGAGCAAAAGTCCTGCTTGCATGACCTTGACGACTGTCGCGATAACGAGAGAAGTTCGTCAAGCGTGTTTCTTCTCGTTGATACGCTGAAATATGTAACAGAATATATAGAATGTAGAAAAAGAAAAGCGAATGTCTAAATAAAACTGAATAAAGAAATAGAAGCAGGCCTAAGAAAAAGGTGGGAAAAATTTACAATAAAACGACGAAAATAGGGAACTAATTTATGAAAACTTCTAGTTCTATCTGAGGACGGTAGAGAATGACTATGTACAATTCCAGTTTTGTTGCTAACTTGTTGACTCATTGTTAAGAAATGTTATAATAAGTTAACAAAAATGTAAAAAACTTACAATTTTGAAATGGGGTGTATGCATGTCAAGCTTTCGTTCTATTTTATGTAGTGTTCAAGAAAGAGGCAAAGGAGTAAAGAAGTCCCATCGGATTGCGATGGCAGCAACTGTGTTTGCGGTTGCTACAGGAACCTTAGTAATCATGGTAGACGAATCAAAGATTGCCAGAGTTACGACGACGGCAGAAGCAAAAGAGAATCCTACTTATATGAGTACGAATACGATTATCACAGCAAACACTTCCTTTTTGCCTAAGGTACAACAGGCAGGAAATCAAAAGGAATTTACCGTAATAAGTCCATATAGGAGTGAGCCAGATGGTATCGTAAGTATGATTGTGGAGGAAACGAAGAACCAGATTCAAGAGACCTTACAAGAGCAAAGAGACGTGCTAGAACGCAGCATTGAAGTTCATAAACAAAAGGTAGAAAGAGAAAAGAAAAAGATTCATCTAACGGCAAGTGAGATCGATGCATTAGAGCATATCGTGGAGGCAGAGGCAGGAGACCAGGACGTAATTGGCCGAATCCTAGTTGCCAACGTAGTAATGAATCGTGTAAAAGCAAAAGAGTTTCCGAATGACGTGAAAGGAGTCATCTATCAGAATAATGGAAAAGTATATCAATTTTCCCCTGTATTAGATGGAAGCATCAAACGGGTAAAGGTATCGAAAACAACCAAGGAGGCCGTACGACGGGTACTGAATGGAGAGGACCACTCGAAGGGCGCCCTGTATTTCGTACAGCGTAATATAGCAAGTAAGAAAAACCTAAGCTGGTTTGATCGAGACCTTACGAGGCTATTCAAGCATGGATGCCATACGTTCTATAAATAAGGCGTTCCTATTGTAACCTTACCATAAACATGATATAATACAAAAAAATTATGGAAAAGGAATGAAGGACATGAACTTATTTTACAAAAGTACAAGAAGTAAAGACGACAAAGTTACTGCTTCACAGGCAATCTTAAAAGGCCTCGCTTCCGATGGTGGCTTATTTGTACCTACAGAAATTCCAAGTCTTGATGTATCATTAGAGGAACTTACCTCCATGACATACCAAGAAATTGCATATGAAGTGATGAAAAAATTCTTAACCGATTTTACGGAAGAAGAATTAAAATATTGTATTGAAAAAGCTTATGATTCCAAATTTGATACCGATCAGATTGCTCCATTAAGAGAAGCAGATGGTGCGTATTACTTAGAATTATTCCATGGTTCAACAATCGCGTTTAAAGATATGGCATTATCCATTCTTCCATATTTACTTACAACGTCAGCAAAGAAAAATCAAGTAGAAAATGAAATTGTTATTTTAACGGCAACCTCAGGGGATACTGGAAAAGCAGCACTTGCTGGTTTTGCAGATGTAGAGGGAACAAAGATTATCGTGTTCTATCCAAAGAATGGCGTAAGTCCAATTCAAGAGAAACAGATGGTAACGCAAAAAGGTGCCAATACATATGTAGTAGGAATCAAAGGAAATTTCGATGATGCACAAAGCGGCGTAAAAGCAATGTTTAATGATGCAGAATTAGCAAAAGAAATGGATGCGGCAGGCTTCCAATTTTCTAGCGCAAACTCCATCAACATCGGCCGCCTTGTACCACAGGTAGTGTATTATGTGTATGCATATTCTAGATTATTAAAAGATGGAAAAATTGCAAATGGTGAAACGATCAATGTAGTAGTGCCAACAGGCAACTTTGGTAATATTTTAGCTGCATTCTATGCAAAAAGCATGGGACTTCCAATCGGTAAGTTGATTTGTGCATCCAATGATAACAAAGTATTATTTGATTTCTTTAAGACAGGAACTTATGATCGCAACAGGGAATTTATTTTAACTTCATCCCCATCCATGGATATCTTGATTTCTAGTAACTTAGAACGCCTTATTTACCGTATCGCAGGAAATGATGCCGATGCCAATGCAGTACTCATGCAGTCCTTAACAAAAGACGGCGTTTATCATATTACAGACGAGATGAAGGCGCAGCTTGCTGACTTCGAAGGCGGTTTTGCAGATGAAGCAAAGACAGCGGCAACAATCAAAGAGCTATACGAAAAGACGGGATATGTAATCGATACGCATACCGCAGTTGCTGCAGCAGTATACGAAGACTACAAGAGTGCTTCTAACGATGAGACAAAGACAGTGATTGCTTCTACAGCAAGTCCATTTAAGTTTACAAGAAGCGTTATGAATGCAATCGATCCAGCATATGATGTAAAGGGCGATTTTGAATTAGTAGATGAATTAAGCAGGATTGCAGAGGTCAAAGTACCACAAGCAATCGAAGAAATCCGCAATGCAAACATTCTTCATGATACTGTTTGCGAAGTTGCAGATATGAAGAAGACAGTAAAAGAATGGTTACACATTCAATAGAATAAGAAAAAAGAGTGAGACAGGCATGGCATATTGCTGTGCCTGTCTTTTCATGCATAGGAAACATACTTGGGAAACGAATCTGATAAAACCATTTGAAATAGCCATACTAGCTAGTATAATAGGGGAGAGTTAAGAGTGGAAAGGAAGAATAGGATGATCGAAGAAAAGACGACCTTAGAGTCCAGAACAGAACATACCCAGATCGTAATGAATTCGCATCTTAATGGCTCAGGAAGATTGTTTGGAGGCCAGCTGTTAGAGTGGATCGACGTAGTCGCTGGAGTAGTAGGGAGAAGACATAGTGGAGCAAATGTAGTTACTGCTGCCATAGATAACTTACAGTTTAAGGCAGGAGCTCATCGAAATGATATTATCGTGTTGATCGGGAGAGTGACGCATACAGGGAGAAGTTCCATGGAGGTCCGCGTGGACACCTATGTAGAAGACTGCAAAGGAATGCGTAAGCCGATTAACCGTGCGTATGTAGTTATGGTTGCAATTGATGAAAATGACAATCCAATCAGAGTGCCGAGACTGAAAATCACAAGTGAAGCAGAACGGGCAGAATGGGAAGGCGCCATCAAACGAGTAGAACTTCGAAAGCAGCGTAGAAGTGAAGGGTTTTAGGTTGCATTGGGTAAGTAAAAAAAGAGGTGCCACACTAGCAAGTAAACAGAGTTAGTGTGGCACTTCCTTGTTGATTATTTTTTGGAGGATGCTTTTTTTACAACCACCGTTAGCTGGGCAGATTTTCCGTTTGCAATTGTGGCAGTAATTTTTGCAGTTCCAGCTGAATGTGTCTTAATCACGCCAGTCGAAGTAATCGTTGCTACTTTTTTGTTCGATGACTTGAAGACGGGGATTTCCACACAATTCGAAGGCTTCGTAATATAGCTGATCGTACTTGATTTCCCAACGATGAGCGTGATGGATGATTTCGGAATGACGATGCTTACGGCAGCAGGGCCAACGACTACTTGACAAGTCAGCTTTCGGACCGTCTTTGTTTTTTGTTTGATCGTAGCGGTAATGACGGCTTGTCCATTTTTGATGCCTTTCACCGTACCGTTCGAGGATACCGTGGCAATCTTAGTATTGGAAGATTGATAGGTTACGGAGTGGTTTGAAGGAAGGTTTAATACCTTTAAGCGCATCGTTTTTCCTTTGACAAGTTTCATAGAGCGCATATTAAGCGTCATAGACTTGGCGGAGGAAGTCTTGTCGGAAGCCTCTTTGGAAGGGGCTGTTTTCAATGGGACAGCAGTCGTGAGTTGTTGTTTTTTTGTATTTGAAGCATTACTTTTTGCTTGAGTCTTCATTGGTTGTGCAAGTGTTAATACACTTGCTAGTAGCAGTCCAATCAGGAAGAAGCTTGGAATCGAGCGTTTTGAGTGTTGTTTCATAACGGTTTCTTCTCCTCTCTAAATTCGTAGATATGATAATGTATCATTATGTCATAAAAAAGTCAATTATTTATCATATGTATGACAAATAGATGTGTCAATATACAACCGAATACGTGTAATTTTCCTTGTATTCAACAATTTCCAACAGTATAATAAATGCAGGAGGTCTTGCCATGGAATATATATTAATTGCTGACGATAATGAAGATATTACAGACATTCTAGCGAATTACGTAAGACGAGAAGGCTATGAACCAATCGTCGCAGCAGATGGCCTGCAAGCATATGAGGCGTATAAGAAGTATGCCCCATGTGTAGTTTTGCTTGATGTTATGATGCCAAATATGGATGGTTTTGATGTATGCCGAAAGATTCGAAAGGACTCCAATGTGCCCATTATCTTGATTAGCGCAAAGGGAGAGGACTTTGAGAAAATCATGGGACTAGATATCGGAGCGGATGATTATATTGTAAAACCATTTAGCCCAAGCGAGGTTATGGCTAGGGTAAGGGCAGTACTAAGAAGGATGAAGACGGTAACAGAAGTACCGGCGGCGACAGAACAACAAATCATCCTAGGTAATATGAGAATTAATTTAGATGAATATACACTTTATATAGATGAGAAGCAAATTAAGCTTACAAAGAAGGAAATTGAGACGATGTGGATGCTAGCGAGCAATCCGAATAAGGTATTTACAAGAGACAACCTATTAGATAGCCTTTGGGGATATGATTATTATGGCGATAGCCGTACCGTGGATTCCCATATCAAGCGTCTTCGTGCGAAGTTAGAACATGTAGAGCATAAGGATTGGAGCATCAAGACAATCTGGGGAGTCGGCTATAAGCTTGAAGTGATCAAAGCATGAGAAAGGATAAAATTACCCACAAGCTGTTTTACCGTGTATTTACCTACTTTGCAGGACTGGTACTCATCTTTGCAGGGCTGATGAGCATTATTTTCATGAAATCATATGAAAATGATAAGGATTCTTACTATGATACATTTTTAAAAGAACAAGTTAGTATTATTGCGGAACGAATGCAGCAGTACGTGCATAGTAGTGATTTAGATAGTTATATGGCGTATATGGAAATGCTAGAGGACACGATCAATGCGGATGTGTGGATTTTCTCCAATAAGAATGCTACGCAGCCAATGGATCGCAAGCTAGAAAACATTAATATTTCGGATAAGGAAATGTCGAAGGACAGCAGATATGTTCGTTCTCAGGCATTTCTTGGAAAGATAGTTAGTAGAGAAGGCTTTAGCTTAATTCGAGATGAGAACGTAATCATCATTGGAGCGCCCATTTATGAGGATGATATATCACAGGACGTCATTGGGGCCGTGCTTTTATTAGCGCCGGTAGAGGCAAAGGACGAGAATACGGAGAATATTCGTGTGATGTTCGCATTTAGCGTGCTTATTGCCTTCTTAGTAGCATTTGTATTGGCAGGGGGATTTGCAAAGAGACTCTGTGGACCAATTACCCAGATTCGAAAAGTGACAAAAGAGATTGCCGATGGAAATTATAATATGCATACTGGCATACGGGAGCATAATGAAATCGGTGATCTGGCATTTAGCGTGGATGTCCTTGCTGGAAAGCTAAAGGAAAATGAAGAGGAACGGGCGAGCATCGAGCAGATGCGAAAGGATTTCTTTTCAAATATCAGTCATGAGCTTCGTACGCCGATTACGGTAATCCGTGCGTATTTAGAAAGCCTTATGGATGGTGTAGTAAGTGAGGAAAAGGTGCCAAAGTACTATGGTCGAATGTTAGGGGAATGCACGGGGATGCAGCGGCTGATTGAAGACTTGCTTTTATTATCGAAGATGGAGAACCCGCAATTTTCGATTTCCTTAGAGCCGGTCAATGTAGTGCAGGTATTTGAAGACGTGATTCGAAACTTCCGTGTGATCTGTAATAAGAAGAAGATTCGAATGGAAATCGACAGTGATACGGAGTGTTGCTTTATCAGTGGAGACTATGACAGGATTCGTCAGGTATTTCTTGCGATTTTAGACAATGCGCTAAAATTTTCTCATAAGGAGAGTACGATTTATATAAAAATTCGTACTTTGGATACTATAATAGTATCAATTCGAGATGAAGGCAGGGGAATTGAGCAGCAAGCGCTTCAGCATATCTTCGACAAGTTTTACACACAGAAGTCAGACTGCAACCAGAATGGGTCCGGATTGGGCTTGGTCATTGCGAAAGAAGTAGTCAAAAAGCATAACGGGACGATTGAAGTTAAGAGCGAGTTGGGAGTGGGAACGGAGTTTATCCTGACATTTCCTCAAATCAAGATTGCTGAGTGTTATGAATAAGTATCAAATTACTTGATTTTTGACTTAGAATATTGTATAATATTGCTATATAAATTCCTGAAATGTTCGACAACTCTTGATATTTTGAACCTACACTTACGAATAGGGATACCTATATCTACCGACTGATGTCAAGCCATCATTGCGTAGTGGAAGACAGAGGTTGGTATGCGGTAACCCACCTAGCTATAGCTAGGAGTCAAAATTCAAGAACCGGCATTTTGGGGTTATATTGGAAATGAGAGGCAGCAGTTTGTTGCCTTTTTTCTTTTTTTGACAGAAAAAAGTGTCGTATCGTTATATAAGAGGAAAGATATGACAGTCAACGAAGTGTACTGTGTTCCTTCCAAAACTTAGGTATAGACTACTTGTTATTTAATCAGACTATATTTATAATAAGAGTAATTTTAGTTTTACGATCGGAGGGAAAACACTTGAAATACGATTTTTTAAAAGTCGCTGCAGCAACGCCTGTTGTGAAGGTAGCGGATTGTAAATACAATGCCGACCAAATCATCACTCAGATTGATGAATGCGAGCAAAAGGAAGCCAAATTAGTAGTCTTTCCAGAGCTTTGTATCACTGCGTATACATGTGGAGATCTATTTTTGCATAAACCATTACTTGATGGCGCAATGAGAGAGTTATCAAGAATTACCGCCCATACAAAGGGAAAGGATGTGGTCGTTGTCGTAGGGCTTCCTATGATGAAGTGTCAGAAGCTATACAACGTAGCAGCCGTACTCTACAATGGAGAAGTGTTAGCAATCGTGCCAAAGACACATATTCCGAACTATTCCGAATTCTATGAAGCAAGATACTTCCATGAAGGAAATCGTGAAGTAGAATATGTTGACATTGATGGAAAGCAAGTGCCATTTGGTACAAGCATCGTATTACGATGTACGAACATGCCATTATTCACCCTTGCAGTAGAGATTTGTGAAGACGTTTGGGTGCCAATTCCACCATCTTCTTACCATGCACAGGCCGGAGCAATGATTATTGCCAACTGTTCTGCAAGTGATGAGACGACAGGAAAGGATTCTTATCGTAGCGCCTTAGTAGAAAACCAATCGGCAAGGCTCGTTGCGGGATATATCTATACAAGCGCAGGTTCTGGCGAGTCTACCACAGATGTCGTATATAGTGGCCACAACTTGATTTGTGAAAATGGTACGACGCTTGCGGAGTCTGGACGTTTTGTAAATGAAAACCATGTGACCTATACAGAAATGGACCTTGGCAAGTTAGAAGCGGAACGTAGACGTATGATGACTTACCGTATGGATAAGACACAAGACTATACGTTTATCTCATTTGCATTGCAATCCGTGGCAAAGGAAGTGGCGCTTACTCGTTTCGTGGACAAGGCGCCATTTGTTCCAAGCAATAAGCAAGAACGTGAAAAGAGATGCGATGAAATACTAAGCATCCAATCCAATGGTCTTAGAAAGCGTCTTGTTCACACAGGATGCAAGAGCGTGGTCATCGGTATCTCTGGCGGATTAGATTCTACCCTTGCCTTACTTGTTACGGTTCGTGCATTTGATATGATTGGTCTTGATAGAAAGAATATCGTGGCAGTTACGATGCCTTGCTTTGGTACGACAGACCGTACGTATAACAATGCCGTGAACTTAACGAAGAAATTGGGTGCGACATTAGAAGAAATCAAGATCAATGAAGCCGTAACGATCCATTTGCGCGATATCGGACATGATATCAACGTGCATGATGTAACGTATGAGAATGCGCAGGCTCGTGAGAGAACGCAGATTCTTATGAACGTTGCGAATAAGATGGGCGGTATGGTAATCGGTACTGGCGATATGTCCGAGCTTGCACTTGGATGGGCGACATACAATGGCGACCATATGTCCATGTATGGCGTAAACTGCTCGGTACCTAAGACATTAGTACGCTACTTAGTGGAGTATTATGCGATGACATTTACGGATCATGAACTTCGTGATATCTTGCTTGATATCCTTGCGACACCAGTAAGTCCAGAGCTTCTTCCACCAAAGGACGGAGAAATCGCTCAAAAGACAGAGGATATCGTAGGACCATACGAGTTGCATGATTTCTATCTATATTATTTAATGCGTTTTGGTTATACACCAGGGAAAATCATGCATTTAGCAGAGTATGCATTTAAAGGTGAATACGACAGACAAACGATTTATAAATGGTTAAGAACGTTCTACTGGAGATTCTTCTCCCAGCAATTCAAACGTTCTTGTCTTCCAGATGGACCAAAGGTTGGTTCCGTTGCAGTATCTCCTCGTGGAGACTTACGCATGCCAAGTGATGCAGCAGTTGCATTATGGATGGAAGAATTAGACCAAATGAAAGAAGCAGTTGAGAAGTAGGAAGGATTTTATATGTTAGATATGGATTTAGAGGATTATTTAGAAGAGGTAAAGTTCCAAATGACGTTATGGGACTACCTAGAAGAAGAAATGATCCTAGAATGGGAAGAGAAGGCGAGAGAATGGGTGGATACCCATGAAGATAAACGCATGATCAAAAAAGGAGAGGACGTTACGATCCTGTTCAAAAGCGAAGATATCTTTGAAGAGTTAGCACGCTTATATTACCGTGCAAAACGTGACAATACAGAGGAAGAGTACTGGAAGAAATTCAAGTTATTCTAAGCTTTGTCCATAAGCATACACAAGAGCCCCGGCACCATGTGCCAGGGCTCTTGTCATGTAGCTGTTATTCTGCAGCCTTTTTCAGAGTTTCCTTAATCGTATCAAGTATTTTTATTGAGGTGTATTTGCTGTCGTCTCCAATAACAATATCGTCCACTGGAACGTCCGAATATAACTGGTCTGCGATTTCCTCAAGTGCTGGTTGAACCAATGGGTACATGGTGCTTACATCTTGATCTAAATTAACAAATCTCACTGAATTGATATGATCCTGATCGACAACGACTTCTAAGTTTAAGGTGGCGTTATTCAAAGTCATTTGGGAGGTGTAGACGCCAGCTTTGTATATTGGAGCATCATTGTCAGAAGTAGAATCAGTATTCTTTGGAAGGAACATAAATACCAGGAGAAGTATTAATAGTATACCAAGCCCTACAAAGATTGCCGTGTAAATGATCTCTTTCATATGCAAGACAACAATTTTGGTTTTTGACATCTTTCATCCTCCAATTAACTTGATTCATTGACTATGTACCATCAAATGAAACATTTAAGGTTTACTCAATATAAACATATTAAAAAAGTGGATAAATTATGATTACTTTGGCATTATTTATGTCCAAGGAAAGACAAACAGGCGTTCCTTTTTTGGGGGACGTCCGATATAATAAAGGATAGGAAAGTCTTTGAGAAGGAGGGACTGTATGTCATTACAACTAGTGCTTGGAAGCAGCGGCACAGGTAAGAGCCATGCCGTATATGAAGAGATCATTCGTGAGTCTATGGAGCATGAGGATACGAACTATATCGTAATCGTACCAGAACAGTTTACGATGCAGACGCAGAAGGATTTGGTTACGATGCATCCTGACCATGGAATTTTAAATATAGATATTCTTAGTTTCCTGCGTCTTGCCTACCGTGTATTTGAAGAGACGAATACGAAGAGCCGCCTCGTGCTTGAGGATACGGGCAAGAGCATGATCTTAAGAAAGGTAATTGCAGCAAAGAAAGACGAGTTAGTGTTATTCCAGAACAATGTAAGGAAGACGGGCTTTATCAGCGAGTTAAAGTCGTTCTTATCGGAATTGTATCAGTATAGCATTGGGCCTGAGGAGCTAGGAGCGATTACGGAAAAGGTAAAGAATAAGCCAATGCTTGCAGGAAAGCTTACGGATATGAAGCTGATTTATGAGGGGTTCAAGGAATTTTTAGCAGACAAGTATATCACAGCCGAAGAAATACTAGAGGTACTTTGTGATGTGGTAAAGGATTCGAAGACCATAAGAAACAGCGTCATTTGTTTCGATGGGTTTACGGGATTTACACCAATCCAGTACAAGCTGGTGCAGGAGCTTATGGTCCTTTGTAAGAAGGTAATTGTGACGGTGACCATCGATGAACGGGAGAAGCTTGGAAAAGGGACGGAGTATGAGCTGTTCGCTATGTCGAAGCAGTTTATCAATAAGATGTGCATGTTGGCGGAACAGGCGAATGTTCCGATTGCAAAGCATCAGTATGTAAATGCGGGACAGGTGCCATACCGCTTCCGTGAGTCCGAGGAGCTTAGGGCGTTAGAGCATAACTTATTCCGTTATCCATACAGGAAGTATGAGAAGGACTTAGAGGATGTTATGCTTCTGTTAGCAAAGGATGCGGATGAAGAGGTGGATTATACCGTAAAGGAAGTCATGCGTCTGACACAGGAATGTGGCTATCGTTATAAGGATGTGGCCATCGTTACTGGGGATATCGGGACGTATGGAACGAAGCTATACAAGGCATATACGAAGATGGGAATCCCTTGTTTCTTGGATTTGAAGAAGGATGTCTTAGGCAACCCATTGGTAAAGCTTCTTCGTTCGTTACTAGAATTAGTGAGCATGGATTTCATGTATGAGAGCATGTTCCGCTATCTTAGAAATGATTTCGTGGATATTGCAAGCGAGGATGTGGACCGTCTAGAAAACTATGTGCTTGCAGTAGGGGTTCGCGGGTTCTCTGGTTGGAATAAGGAATGGACAAGGGTATACCGTACGAAAGGCGAATTAGACCTGGAGTATTTAAATGGGTTAAGGGAGAAGGTCGTAGGAACCCTTACTCCATTAAGAGACAGGCTGTTAGAGAAAGAGAATACCGTGGAGGCAATCACGACGGCGTTGTACGAGTTCCTATGCGCCCATCAGATTGAAGAAAAGATCGAAGTATACAGGGAGCATTTTGAAGCAGAGGGAGAACCGCTGCTTGCGAAAGAATATAAGCAGATTTATGGCATCTTGATGGAACTGTTTGATAAGTTAGTCGAGCTATTGGGCGATGAGGTGTTAACTTGCAGGGAATATAAGGAACTATTAGACAGCGGGTTAGAAGAGGCGAAGGTAGGACTCATTCCTCCTGGCATCGATCAGATCGTAATCGGTGATATCGAGCGTACTCGTTTAAAGGATATCAAGGCGTTGTTCTTCGTAGGGGTAAATGATGGAATTATCCCAAAGGCAAACAATGCAGGCGGTATCATTTCCGATATGGAACGTGAGCTGTTAGTGGCAAACGATATGGAAATGGCACCGACGAGAAGGCAGAACGGCTATACGGAACAATTTTATCTCTACCTCAACCTGACAAAGCCGACGAACAAGCTATATGTATCGTATAGCAAGGTCGGAGTGAATGGAAAGTCCATCCGGCCATCCTACCTGATTTCCAAATTAAAGGCAGTGTTCCCAGCATTAAAGGAGCAAGACCTTTCCCTTCATCAATACGAGGATACGATTCAGGCAGTGCTTGGCGCAGATAAGGGCTTAGAGTATATGATCCATGGGCTTAGGGACTATAAGGAAGCAATGCCAGCCCTTTGGAAGGAAGTCTTTGCTTGGTATAAGAAGCAGGAAGAATATGCAGATTTAGTAGAACTTCTGATTGAAGGGGCATGTTATGAAAAGCAGGAACTTTCCATCAGCCGTGCGGTGGCGAAGGCGTTATATGGGGAAGAGCTTTCGAATAGCGTGACCAGATTAGAGAAGTATGCGGCTTGCGCCTATGCCCATTTCCTTATGTATGGGCTTCGCATCGAGAAGCGAAAGGAATATGAAATCAGCGTGCCGGATATCGGTACGATCTTCCATAATACGATGGAGTTATTTGCGAAGAAGCTTCATGCTAGCAAGTATACATGGAAGGACATTCCCGAGGAGCTTCGATTTGAACTTGTCCACCAATGCGTAGAAGAGGCGGCGAAGGACTTCAATAACACCGTGCTGCTAAGTTCCAAGCGAAATGAATATATGATTCGCAGGGTAGAGCGAATTACGAACCGTACGGTATGGGCGCTTTGCGAACATGTAAAGAGTGGGAAGTTCGAACCGAAGGGATTTGAGTTACAGTTCTCCCGTCTTGACCAGGTATCCAGTATCAACGTGCCATTAGACGATGGAAGCACGATGTATTTACAAGGTCGGATTGACCGGGTGGATACGATGGAGGATGAAAAGAATGTCTATCTTCGTGTCGTTGATTATAAGACGGGAACCACATCCATCAATATGGCGAAGATGTATCATGGATTACAACTACAGCTAGTCGTATATCTGAATGCGGCTATGGAGTTAGAACAAAAGCAAGAGCCAGAGAAGTTAGTCATTCCAGCAGGAATCTTCTATTATAATATCGACGATCCACTAGTGGATAAGAAAATTGACAAGTTCCGTGCAAAGGATGCGGGAAGGCAAGAGCATAGCAAGGAATGGGAAGAAGAAATACACGATGACCTGTTAAAAGAATTAAAGCTAGATGGCTTGGTAAATGACTTAGAACAGGTAGTCCTTGGGATGGATACGTCCTTAGGTGATGAGGAAGCCCATATCAAGCCAAGTACGAAGTCCAAGGTAATTCCGGTAGAGACGACGAAGGACCGTCAGTTCTCGAAGCGTTCTAGTACGATCAACAATGGGGCATTCCATGAGATGTGTTCTTATGTAATGGACAAGGTAAAGGAATATGGAAATGAGATCATTGACGGCTGTATCAAGCTAGAGCCATATAAGATGGGTACCCAGACGGCTTGTGATTATTGCGATTATAAGGGAATCTGTGGTTTTGATCAAAAGCTGCCAGGCTCTGATTACCGTAAGCTAATCAAATATAAGGCAGACGAAGTATTTAAGTTATTACAAGAAGACAAGGAGGAAGAGGATGAGTAGTGTGAAATGGACAGAGGACCAGCAAAAGGTAATCGATCTTAGGAACCGCAATATCCTAGTATCGGCAGCCGCTGGTTCTGGTAAGACTGCCGTATTAGTAGAGCGTATCATTCAAATGATTACGGATATGGAGAATCCTGTGGATATCGACCACCTCCTAATCGTAACCTTTACCAATGCGGCAGCAAGTGAAATGAGAGACCGTATCAGTAAGGCGGTAGAGAAAAAGCTAAATGAAGATCCAGACAACGAGGTACTGCAGAAACAGATGGCATTAATCCATAGTGCGCAGATTACTACCATCCACAGCTTCTGTCTGAATGTAATCCGCAACTATTTCAATACGATCGATTTAGATCCTGCGTTTCGTATTGGAGACGATGCCGAATTAAAGCTGATGCAGTCCGACGTGGTAGAGGCGTTGCTAGAGGAAGAGTATGAGAGGTTAGATTCTGAATTCGTTGAATTGGTAGAAAGCTATGCATCCGGAAAGAGCGACAGCCAGTTAGAGGCATTGGTGCTGCAGTTATATCAATTCTCCATCAGTTATCCTTGGCCAGAAGAATGGCTAAGAAAGATGAAAGAGGCATTTGCCATTACGAACTGTGAAGAGTTGGAGCAGGCAGCATGGATGGCAGACCTCCTTTCCTATATCAAGCTGATGTTACAGGACTTTGCTGCCGAATATCGTAAGGCATTCGAGATTTGTGAAGAAGTGGACGGGCCAAAGACGTATCAGCCAAATATCGAAGCCGAGCTTGCAATGATCGAGGAGCTTGCCAAGAGGGATGGATATGTAGAGTTATTAGAGGGCTTTGGAGCGCTTCAGTTCAAGGCGCTTTCTAGAAAGAAAGATCCCGATGCGGACCCGGATAAGAAAGAGGCCGTAAAGGCAATTCGTGACCGCGTGAAGAAAGGAATTGGCGATATCGAGAAGAGCTATTTCTTCCAGTCGCCACAGGAAATGGTGGATGATATCGTAGGGGCAAGG